>CAZIIE010000067.1:0-8042 GCA_964539375.1 uncultured Nitrospirota bacterium
CTTATCTATGGCATCCTTGCCCTGGGCCTTTTCTGTCCTGAGATAAACATCCTGTCCCTCAGGAGGTCTGTTACCATGAACCTTCATTTTGAACCTCCTTGAACTGTGGTTTTTTGTGTTTTACCTGTCTCTATTATCGGCCAGAATCCAGAAATCTTTAACATTATAGCTCTCCTGAGGTGGTTTTGTTGTCTGCAGAGGGTTGTTCTAATTGTTTTAAGTTCCTCAGAATCATCTCCTTTAAGCCTGTTCCCCTTCTGGCAAGCTCCCTTGAAAGCTCCATCTTGAATAGCCCTTCATAGACCTCTCCACCAAGCCCCTTGCCCATCATGCCATCCCTCAGGGGTATCTGCTTTAGTATTTCATAAAGAAAGAGTGCCTCAAACTCTGTGGCAGCTTTCTCCATTACCCTTTCAGGGGGCTTTGAGGTGGTTTCAACCCCTTTGTTCTGTAGCAGATAGGTCAAAAGGGAATCGTATATCATAGTATCTCCAGCTCTGCCTTCAGTGCACCCGATGCCTTAAGTGCCTGAAGTATTGCTATGAGGTCTCTCGGTGTTACACCCATTGAGTTCAGTGCCCTTACCACCTCACCGAGGGTGGTGCCGGAGACCTCAATAAGGTGTGCCTCCTTTTCCTTGGCGTTAACCTCGGTCTGGGGCACCACCTGGGTTTTACCCTGGGAGAAGGGCTCTGGTTGGGACACAGCGTAGTTCGTTGTTATCTCAATGGTGAGACCACCGTGGGCTATGGCAACAGGTGAAATCCTGACATTGCTTCCAATAACCACTGTGCCTGTCTTTTCATTTATTACCACCCTTGCAGGGCTATCGGTAGGGATGTTAACATTTTCAATTAGTCTCATAAGCTCTACAGCCCTACCAAGGTAATCCTCGGGCACTGTAAGAAGCACGGTTGAGGGGTCGGTTGCCTTTGCATACTCACCCTTTAAAAGGCTGTTTATAGTCCTCATTGTGTTTGTGGCCACTGTGAAGTCAGGTTCTTTTAGTATGAGTTTGAGTTCCTTTCGGCTGTTCAGGTCAAAAAAGACATCCCTTTCAACGATTGCGCCCTCTGGAACTCTGCCAACGGTGGGGTGGTTTTTCTGAACCCCTGTGCCTCCACCACCAGCCTGAAAGCCACCGATGGAGACAGGTCCCTGGGCAATTGCATATACCCTTCCGTCAGGCCCTTTCAGGGGGGTCATCAGCAGGGTGCCTCCCTGAAGGTTCTTGGCATCGCCAATGGCAGATACGGTTGCATCAAGTTTAAGCCCTGGTCTTGGAAAGGGAGGCATGGTGGCTGTGACCATCACGGCTGCAACATTTTTTGCCTTTATATCCTTTGGGTCAACCCTGAGCCCCATCCTTGAAAGCATATTTGCAATCCCCTGAAGGGTTGCCTTGCCCTTGTCACCAGTTCCATTAAGGCCAACCACAAGCCCGAACCCCACGAGCTGGTTGTCCCTTACCCCCTCAACAAAGGCGATGTCTTTAAGTCTTTCTGCCCATCCAGCAGAGGACAAAAGCAGTATCAAAACCATAAAGGCTAAAAGGGTCTTCTTCACCGATTACCTCCTTGAGCCTGTTTAACAGGCTCTAACTTACTAATTTCCAATAAAATATTCCCTATTCAAAAAATCCCTTAACCAACTTTGAGGGGCTCTGCCCCTCAAACTCCCCTTCAATATGAAATTTAAATATCGGGGTCTCAAAGGGGCGAAGCCCCTTTGAGAATAAGCCCCCAGAGTAAAGCCCTCAGATTTCTTGAATTTCCTCTCCTTTAAAAGGGCCATATCTTATCAATAATCCTCCCAAGAGGTCCTGGTGACTGTTTTTCATCAATGATGCCCTCACCAACAAGATATATCTGGGCATCGGCAATACGGGTGCTTTCAATGGTATTTGCATTTGAGATATCCTCAGGCCGTATAATGCCCTTCAGGACCAGGACCTGTTTTTCAAAGTTAAGGGTTATCTCCTTGCGGGACTCTATCACCAGATTGCCATTTGGAAGCACATCCACAACCCTTGCTGTTATGGTGCCCTTTATAGAGCCCTCCCTGCTTGTCTCACCAGAGCCTGAAAAGTCATTGGCTATGGAGCTTTTCACCTCAGGTGAGAAGGCATGACCCTTGCCAAAGAGGTTTGTCTGATTGAAGTCAAGGGGTGCTCCAAAGAAGCTGGTTATACCTGCATCAATGGAGGAGTCTCTGCCAGCAGCGGTTGCTGCCTTTTTGGTTCCTGAGACCTTTTCAACAATCAATACGGTGACCAGGTCGTTCAGCCTTCTTGCCCGCTGGTCCTCAAAGAGGCTCGCCCGTTCCTGATAGAGGGAGCCTGGTGATTGGGACTGAGGCTTGTAGGCCTGAACGGTTGATGTCTTTATATAGGCTGGTGAGGGAGGTGGCAGTGAATGGGTAGAGGGTGCACAGGCCTCTGCAAGCAGTGCAAGTAAGGCTATTATTGGAAGCACTTTTTTCATAACAAACTCCCTTTCATGGTGTAAGGCTTACAGTTGAGCTGTCCTTGACAAGTCCTACAAGCACCTTTTTTGACCACAGACTTAGGACCTTAATGCTTTTTCCCCTGTAACCATCTTCCCTTGCAAGTCCTGGAGCAATAAGCCTGATGCCAGGCCTTTCATAGATTATCCTTACCTTCTGTCCCTTTTTTATGGTTGGTCTTTCCCTTATCATTCCTTCACTGAGCACCATGTCTGCCCGAACCGTCCTTTTTAAAACCTTTCCAAGGGCATCCTCAGGGTTTGTGATGGCGTTTTTGGGAAGATGCCGCACATCAACCTCACCAACATAGAGGTCGTCCTTTTTTAGAATGCTTCCTCTTTTCAAGGGGCGAACAGTCTTTACCACCTGCTGTTTTGCCTCAACCCTTGCATGGACCTTTTTGAAGGTGCCATCAGGAAATTCAAAGAGAAAGACCCCATTGCCAACAGGTCCTCGCTGAACAAGTATGTTTACAGGTTTTTCAGCAGGCATCCTGCCATCATAACTTATATTTTCCACCACTATGCTATCCCAGGGGTAGTTGGCAAGAAGGTGCTGCTCTAAAGCCTGTTTGGGGCTCCAGCTTATAAGCATTGCCAGCATCAATAGGGCTGTCATCTGGACTATCTCCTCAGGTTATTTGCTGTCTGAAGCATCTCATCAGAGGCCTGTATTGCCTTTGAGTTCATCTCATAAGCCCTCTGACTGATTATCATCTGAATCATCTCCTCAACGATGTTTACATTGCTGAGCTCCACAAAGCCCTGCTGGATACTGCCAAGACCATCCTGACCAGGTGTCCCTGTAATAGGTGCACCTGATGAAGGGGTCTCTATAAAGAGGTTTTTACCGATTGACTTTAGTCCACCAGGGTTAGGGAACTTTACTATCTCAATCTGACCAACCTCTGTGGGAGTGGGGTTTCCAGCCTGTATAACCGAGACCTTCCCGTCGGAGCCAACCGTAATCTGGGTGGCATCGGAGGGTATGGTGATCTCTGGCTCAAGGGCATAGCCTTCGGAGTTGACAATCCTTCCTTCGCTGTCAAGCTTGAAGGTGCCTGCCCTGGTGTATGCAACCTCACCATCGGGCTTTATTATCTGGAAGAAACCGTCTCCCTCAATAGCAAGGTCAAGGGGGTTGCCTGTGTTTACGAGCTGTCCTTCCTCAAAGATCTTCTGAACAGCTACAGGCTTTACTCCAAGGCCGACCTGTATGCCCGAGGGCATTGTTGTGCCTTCAGCTGAGATAGCACCAGGGGTGATAACATCCTGGTACATGATTTCCTCAAAGTCTGCTCTGCTTCTCTTGTAACCTGCTGTGTTTGAGTTGGCAAGATTGTTGGCAACCACATCAATGTTCAGGGTCTGGGCTGCCATGCCTGTGGCTGCTATAAAGAGTGACCTTATCATAACTATATCCTCCCTATCTCATTGATTGCCTTTGATGACATATCGTCAATGGACTTTATGGTTCTCTGAAAGGACTCAAACTCCCTTATAGTGTCAATCATCAGGGCCATCTCCTTAACAATGTTTACATTTGAGCCCTCCAGAGCACCCTGTATAACCACTGCATCGGTATCCTCTGGTCTCTGCTGTCCTGCTGGCATATAAAGAGAATCACCAACCTTTATCAGATTGTAGGGTGTGGGAAAATCAACCACTTTTAGCCTTCCAACCCTGATGTTATCCACCATAATGGTCCCATCCCTTGAGACCGTAACCTTCCCTCCTGGTATCCTGATAGGCTTTGAATTACTGTCAAGCACCCTGATTCCCCTCTGGTTTACCAGATATCCCTCAGAGTCAAGACGGAAATCACCCCTTCTTGTGTAGCGGTTTCCCTCAAGGGCAAAAAATCCCTTTCCCCTTAAGGCAAGGTCAAGGGGGTTGGAGGTATTAAGCAGTTCTCCCTCTGTGTAATCAGTTCCAACAATTATGTCTGGATTTACAAAAACCCTTGCTGAGGTGTTAAAAAGCGAGCCTGAAGGAGGAAGGAAGCTACTGAAGGCGGTTCTTTCCTTTTTGTAGCCATAGGTATTGGCATTGGCTATGTTGCGGTTGATGAACTCAAGCTGGATGTCCTTAACTGCTGCAGCCGAGGTTGCTATGTAGATTGTCCTGTACATACCACAGCTAAATAAGCAATCTCTATGCCAGAAAGGGAAAGGAGGGGTGAAAAGATAAAAAAGCCTTTAAAATCATGGGGATTGTCTTTATCGGATGCTTTAAAAAACAGCTCTTACAGCTTCTGGTAAAGCCATTTATATGACGCTTTTTCCTGAGGGAGGAAAAAAATGCCTATTCCTCGTTCATACTGAGGATGAGCTCAATCTCCCCTTCTGGCATATCAAGGATATGGGCTATCTCCTTTAGTTTGAGCCCTTTGCTTGCCAGACTGAGGACTTCCTGATAGCGGCTTTCCACTGGGTCGGGTTGCTCCTGCCTTAGCATCTCAAGCCTTGTAATCATGCTTTCCAGACTCTGTAACTTGTGGTCAATCCTGTTTTCTACCTCTTTGAGCCTTTTAATCCTTTCGTCAATACGGCTCATAAGCAGGGAGGATAGCTCCTCAATCTCTGACAGCTCAAGCTGTAAAAGCTCTGCTGCCTCCTTTTTCTTTGTGCTAACCCTTTTTTTCCCCATAATGGACTTTATCATGGCCTCCTCCTCTATGCCTTGATGTCTATTATGCCTTTTCTGCTTTTTTCCTCTTCTGCGCTATCCTTGCCTTTTTCAGTCCCCTCGGACCTGGGGCTTTCCCTTTTCTTCTGTCTGTGTTCCTGCCCTTGCTTCCTTACTATATCAACCCGTGGCTTAACAAAGGGTATTTCGTAAATCCTTTTGAGTCCCTCTACTGCCATTTTTTCATCCCAGAAACTGCAATTTTTCAAGCACAAACCGTGCCTTAAACTCCTCAATAATGGCTTCAACCTCTTCTATGCCAAAATCAAAATACTCCATAAACTCTGCCTCATCCTCGCACAGACTTATCATAGGCTCAGCATAACCAATACCCAGTCGGGCATTCAGACAGTCAGAAAAGGCAACAATTGTGCAGAGGGTTTTCAGGTTAGGGTCGTCAATATCATGACGATTATGATGTTTTGACACGATCTCCACCAGTTCATCGGAAAAGCCCCATTCGTTAAACAGGAGCTCACCTACCTGCTGGTGGTTATAACCGATCAGCTCATCTTCAGCAATAATAAAGGATTTTTTGTCATTGTAAACCATCTCAAAAACCGCCTCATACATCTCAGGATAGTTGTTGTAAATAACGGTCTTACCAATATCATGCAAAAGTCCTGCCACCAGTGCCTCTTCAGGTGTGATTTCATGATTTATCTTCTGGAACTTGCAGATTATACCTGCAGCAACTGATACACCAAGGGCATGTTCCCATAGTTTCTGACCAATGAGGCTCTTTGTTTTGTAAAGGTCCTTTGTGGCAACAGCAACGGCAATGTTTTTTACTGTGTCAAATCCCAGAAGCAGAATGGCATCTGAAATGGTCTCCACCTTACGGGGAAGGCCGTAGTAGGCTGAGTTGGCAATCATAAGAAGTCTTGAAGCCATTGCCTGATCACGGCTTATCAGATGATGCAGGTCTGCAATCTTGGTGTTGGGATTATTTACAACCTGAAGGACCTTCAGTGCTACATGGGGTAAGGCAGGTAGCTTGCATTTCTTTAATATTACTTCCTTTTCTGCCATTGCCTACTCCTTTCAGGCTTCTTTTGTTTCAGTCTCCGTGCCGGACATTGGGGCCGGCTTCTGGCTTTATAAACTTATCGTCCCCTTTCAGGAAAAACTTGAGCGACAGGGTTTTGGTATAATTAATCTATGGATTATGGTTTTATCCCTTCTGTATCAGAAGAAGAGATAAGGAAAGAGAGGCAGAGGGCGCGTCAGCTTCGTTCAACCCGATGGTGGAGACAGAAAAAGCAGAGGGGGGTATGCCACTACTGTGGCAGGCGTTTTAAACCCTCGGAGCTTACCATGGACCATATAGTTCCGCTGATAAGGGGTGGAAAGAGCACAAAGTCAAATATAGTTGCCTGCTGTAAGGATTGTAACAACAGGAAAAAATACATGCTTCCCCTTGAGTGGAATGAGTATATTGAGGCAATGAAAAGGGAAAAAGACCCCTCAGAGCCCCTCTAAAAGGTTTGTTACTGGCTCAGCTACACCTTTTAAGGACCGATAAAATACCCTGTTACTGATAGGGCCATTGATGACCTGATTTTTTAAACTCACCTTAAGGGAGAGGTCTTTATAGCCTGCTGTAAAACGGACAGGCAGTTTTTTTATCCTCTTTTTTATATCTACTTTTATCTTCTGCTCGTCCTCTGTAAATATCTTAAGTTCTGTCCAGTTAAGGTCGTCTCCACTGAAATAGTATATCCTTGTTAGTTTTTTCCCCCCCGTCCTATCAGAGGTGAATAAGGCAGTACCCTCAGAGGTTTTTCTTATAAAATGGGGACTTCTCCTTATGCTTTCACCATCGGGCAGCAAGGCCTCAAGGGATACCTTTGCAGTATAGAGCCTTCCTCGGGAGGGTATGTATAAGAGCAGTTGGCCCTCCTTTATTATGATATCTGCCACAGTCATTGACAGGGGACCAAGAAGTCGGGCACTGAAGCCTAAACCTCTTTTGTAAAAGATATATCCACTGAATGTGCCCCTGTGTCTTTCGCCTTCATACAGGGAGACCCTCAATTCTGCCCTCAGGGTCTTTATATAGGAAAGGTCAATCCTTTTTATCAGTTCTTCGGTGAGAGTTTCCTCTTCCATCAGGGCCGATGGGCCCAGGACTTTAGGGGCGCAGCCGGCGAAGAAGACAGACAAAAGGATAAGGCAGAGAAAAACCGATTTTTTCATAGGTGGATTTTACCCTAATTGGTTCATTTAATGCCAAAGGACAATGCTTTTGAGGGCTTAAAAAAGGGGGGTAGAATAAACAGTTGCCCAGATATGTTATTATTAAGTTCAGTTTGAAAGGCTAATTTTTATCTGAGGGCTATTTACTTAACAGGCAATGAAAAGGAGGTATCGTGAAGGAGTATAACCAGAGGTTTTTAGCGGTGATTACTCTGATTTTTCTTGTTTTTAGCAGTTCGGGCTGTGCTGTGCTTGTTGCAGGTGCTGTGGGTGCTGGTGCTGCCTATAGCCTGACGGCTGATACTGTTTCAGGTAACCTTGATGCTTCTAAGAGAGCTGCCTACAGTGCTTTCAAAGATATAATTCTGGAAGAGGGAGGAAAGATAGTAAGCTCAAATTATGAGAAGGGCTCTATAAAGGCAAAGTTAAACAACAGGAGTATCTACTTCAGTGTAGAAAAGCTCACCGAGCATGCCATCCACCTTAAGATAAGGGCAAGAAAGGGCTACGAGTTGCTGCCTGATGGCAAGGAAGCACTGAGGCTTTATAAGAAACTGACTTCAAGAATTTGAAAAGCAAAGGGGCTCAAAGGGGCTTCGCCCCTTTGGAACCCCGATAAGGAAAAAAATTTTTAATGGGGAGTTTGAGGGG
>CAZIIE010000068.1:0-3605 GCA_964539375.1 uncultured Nitrospirota bacterium
CAATGTGTTCTGGGCAGTTGTGGCTGGATGTATCGGTGGAATAATCATCGGTCTTCTTACCGAGTACTACACCTCAGGTGCACCAATTAAAAAGATTGCCGAGTCATCCCAGACAGGTCCTGGAACAAACATCATAACAGGTCTTGCCGTGGGTCTTGAGTCAACCGCTCTTCCAGTGCTTGGTATTTGTGTGGCAATCTTTGTGGCTGACAAGGTGGCAGGCCTTTACGGGATTGGTAT
The DNA here is from genome assembly GCA_964539375.1 of uncultured Nitrospirota bacterium. Lineage (GTDB taxonomy): Bacteria > Nitrospirota > Thermodesulfovibrionia > Thermodesulfovibrionales > JdFR-85 > JAADIE01. The sequence goes on from CAZIIE010000068.1 coordinate 241, forward strand.
TGCAGCAGTTGGTATGCTTGGCACCATTGGTATAACCATGAGTGTTGATGCCTACGGTCCAATTGCCGACAATGCTGGTGGTATCTCTGAGATGGCTGGTCTTGGCGAGGACACCCGTGAGATTACCGATAGTCTTGATGCCCTTGGTAACACCACAGCAGCCATTGGAAAGGGCTTTGCAATCGGTTCAGCAGCCCTCACAGCCCTTGCCCTGTTTTCAGCTTACACCCAGAGTGTTAATGCTGTCAGGGTTCAGAAGGGGCTTGAGAAACTTAGCATTATAATCACAGACCCTATGGTGGTTATTGGTCTTCTGATTGGTGGAATACTTCCTTTCTTTGTTGCAGCACTTACAATGACCGCAGTTGGTAAGGCTGCCTTTGAGATGGTTAACGAGATAAGGCGTCAGTTCAGGGAGATCCCTGGTCTTCTTGAGGGTAAACCTGGTGTAAAGCCTGACTCAAAGAGATGTGTTGACATCTCTACAGCATCAGCCCTTAAGCAGATGATTGTGCCTGGTCTTACTGCTGTTATCAGTCCGATAATCGTGGGATTTGTTCTTGGTCCAGCAGCCCTTGGTGGTATGCTTGCTGGTGCCACAGTGGCAGGAGTGATGCTTGCTCTGATGATGGCAAACGGCGGTGGTGCCTGGGACAATGCAAAGAAGTACATTGAAAAGGGCAACCTTGGTGGTAAGGGCTCAGAGGCTCACAAGGCAGCAGTTGTTGGTGACACCGTGGGTGACCCATTCAAGGACACCTCAGGTCCATCAATGAACATCCTTATCAAGCTGATGAGCGTTGTCTCACTGGTTATAGCTCCGCTTGTTGCACTTCTGTAAAAAACATATAGAAAATAAAAAGGCTGGGAAGGATTCTCCTTCCCAGCCTTTTTTGTTTTAATGAAGATAACCCTTTTGTTAACAGTCCCTACAGTCTAATTCTTACTCCCCACCTTCTGCCTGTAATCCTCAATCGCCTTCTTAAGGGCATCTGCTCCAAGGTTTGAGCAATGCATCTTCTGAGGTGGTAACCCCCCAAGGGCCTCGGCAACCTTTTCCTTGGAGATCTCCATTGCCTCATCAAGGGTCTTCCCCTTTACCATCTCGGTAATCATTGAGCTTACGGCAATGGCAGCACCACAGCCAAAGGTCTGAAACTTGGCGTCCACAATTTTGTCATCCTCAACCTTGATAAAAAGCTTCATCACATCACCACAAACAGGGTTTCCTTCCACTCCAATACCGTCAGCATCGGGAATTTCTCCCACATTTCTTGGATTCATGAAATGGTCCATTACTTCTTTACTGTACATGATCCACCTTCCTCCGTTCCTTCCCACCCTTTAGCATAGGGCGAGAGTTCTCTTAGTCTTTTTATTATCTGAGGAAACTCCTCAAGGGCATAGTCAACCTGCTCCAGGGTGTTTTCCCTGCCAAAGGAAAAAACTATTGAACCATGAGCCACATGGGAAGGTATTCCCATGGAAAGTAAAACAGGCGAAGCCTTAAGGGCCTTAGATGTGCAGGCAGAACCACTGGCTGCATAGATTCCCTTGGCAGCAAGCATCAGCAGCATGCCTTCGCCCTCAATGAACTCCACGCAGAAGCTTGCATGCCCTGGCAGACGATTTTCTGGGTGGCCAGTGAAGTGGACATTTTCAATCTTCATCACACCCTCAATCATCCTGTCACGAAGCTTCCTTACATGCTCCATCTTCTCAGGAAGCTCCTTTTTGGCAAGCTCCGCTGCCACACCCATTCCCACAATGGCAGGCACATTCTCAGTGCCGGCCCTTCTTCCGCCTTCCTGAATTCCACCAAAAATTAGAGGGATGATACGGGTTCCCTCTTTGATGTAAATGGCACCTGCGCCCTTTGGGCCATTGAACTGGTGGGCTGCCATGCTTAAGAGGTCAACTCCCAGGTCTTTAACATCAACAGGTATGTTTCCCACAGTGGCAACCGCATCGGTATGCATGATTATGTTGTGCTCCTTTGCAATGGCAGCTATCTCCTTAATTGGTTCAATGGTGCCAACCTCTGAGCTTGCATGGATAACCGATATGAGAATGGTCTCATCGGTGATTGCCTTTTTTATCTCTTCTGGATGTATTACACCGTATTTATCAGGGGTGACATAGGTTACGGTAAAGCCAAGTTTTTCAAGAAACCTTGCTGAGTTAAGCACCGAGTGATGCTCCATCCTTGTGACAATCACATGCTTGCCCGTGTATTGATGGGCAAAGGCAATCCCCCGAAGGGCAAAGTTATTTGCCTCTGCACCTGAAGAGGTAAAAACAATCTCATTGGTCTTTGCATTGACCAGGGAGGCAACCTGCTCACGGGCCTTCTCTACTGCTTCACGAGCCTTCACACCCAGGGGATAGACGCTTAAAGGATTACCAAACTCCTCCTTCAGATAGGGAAGCATTGCCTCAAAGGCTTCCTTTCTTAAGGGATTGGTTGCAACATTGTCAAAATAACATTCCATTTTTTACCTCACTCCTTTTTATTTCCATCCTCAGGGACGGGGCAGTATTTGCATCCACCTCGTTTTCTGATATAAAACTTAAAGTAATCCGGTGTCTCATCAACCCCTATAAACTCATTTCCCGTTTTCTCACACCATTCAGGTATATCCTCAAGGGCTCCATCATAGTCGGTCAGAAGCTCAAGTATCTGGCCCTCTTCAAGCTCCCGCATCATCTCATCAAGCTTCAGAAGATGCATTGGACACATCATGTAAACTATGTCTGTGGTAACATCGGGCTTTATGTTTTCAACAAACTTAAGCTTGCTCATACACCCACCGCCTTTTTCTTGCTGTATGCAATCCTTGTGAAGTCCCTGTAACTCTTTCCATTAAGAAGGTCCTTAAGGGTAATGGTATTAAGAAAATCCTCTATCTGCTTGCCAAGACTCTTCCAGAGCATATGGGTCACACATCGCTCCACACGTACGCAGCCCTCTGAAGGGTCAAGACAGGAGGTGATGGCCACAGGGCCTTCAAGCTCAATCAGTATGTCTGCAATGCTTATCTTTTCAGGTGCCCTGTCAAGCACATATCCACCGCCAGGACCCTTTATGCTCTTTATAAGACCGGCATGACGGAGCTTGTTCAGTATCTGCTCCAGATAGGCAATGGAGACATCCTGCCTTTCAGAGATTGACTTTATGGTAACAGGCTCATCAGGATATCCCCTTGCAATCTCATACATTGCCCTTACACCATATTGTCCCTTTGTAGATAACCTCAGCATGATTGGATTATAAAATACTTTACTAATTTTGTCAAGTATTTTTTTTGTACTATTTCTCCATGAGGGGTTTATATCTCAGCATACCCCTTAAACAAAAACACCGA
>CAZIIE010000068.1:3705-7796 GCA_964539375.1 uncultured Nitrospirota bacterium
GGCATAAAGAGACGCCTTGACTGTCTTGTTGCCTCAAGGCAGACCCTTCTCCAGTGATGTAGTTTCTTTGTGCTTTTAAGGACAGTGTTTTCTGTAAACACTGGCACTATCACATCCACCCCCAGTTCTGTGGTCTTCTGCACAACCAGGTCCATCCTGTCTGCCTTAAGTACGGCCTGTATCAGGATAAGCCTGCCCCTCCTGGGTGGTGCATGCTTTTTTCTTTTTAGCACCTTAAGAGTGAGGGTCTTCTTTTTTACTTCCTTTATTATGGTGTTTAACTCAAGGCCCCTTCCATCAAGCACAATCACCCTCTGGGCAGGCCTTAGTCTCAGCACATTTTTCAGGTAATGAAACTCCTCATTTGAAACCCTGATCTCCTCATCCTCGGGGTTTAGTTCAGGAAGGATAATCCTCTGGTGGGTCTCATCCATTGTGGGCAAAGAAGTCTTTTACCTTCTCAAAAAAGCCCTTCTGAACCTCGTTACCGCTTATTTCAGCAAATTCCTGAAGGAGTTCCTTCTGTCTTGGGGTAAGTTTTTTGGGCACATCTATGTAAATGCGGACAATCTGGTCACCCCTGTGATGGCTGTTTAGCCTTGGCACACCCTTTCCCTTGAGCCTGAACTCCTTTCCCGAGGGAGTGCCAGCAGGTATCCTTATCTTTTCAGGTCCATCAAGGGTGGGCACCTCTATCTCTGCGCCAAGGGCTGCCTGGGGAAAACTCACAGGAACCTCACAGTAAAGGTCTGTCCCCTCTCTTTTAAAGAACCTGTGGGGCTTTACTGAAATGTAAATAAAAAGGTCTCCTGGTGGGCCGCCATTTTCACCGAGCTCTCCCTCACCGGTCATCCTCAGACGGGTGCCGGTGTCCACCCCTGCAGGCACTTTGACCTTGACATTTCTGTATTTGCGAATCCTTCCACTTCCCTTACACTTTGAGCAGGGGGAGGTAATTATATGGCCTGTGCCACCACAGCGGTTACAGGTTTTGGTCACAGAGAAGAAGCCCTGCTGAAAACGGATATGGCCTGTGCCATGACAGTTTGGGCAGCTTACAGGGCCATGGCCTGGCTTAGCACCTGTACCACCACAGACATCACAGGAGAGCCAGCGAGGGACCTTTATTTCCCTCTCAGTGCCACGGACAGCCTCTTCAAGGCTTATTTCAAGGTCATAACGGAGGTCAGCCCCTCTTTCAGGCCGGGGCCGCCTCCTCTGACCTGTGAATGCACCAAAGAAGTCGCCAAATATATCTTCAAAGATATCGCCAAAGGATGTGGAGAATCCACCAAAACCGGCTCCAGCGCCTGCTCCAGCAAAGGCATCGGCTGTGCCAAACTGGTCGTACTGTGCCCTCTTGTGAGGGTCACTGAGGCAGGAGTATGCCTCGTTTATCTCCTTGAACCGCTCCTCTGCCTCTTTATCCCCAGGATTACGGTCAGGATGATACTTCAGGGCAAGGCGTCTGTAAGCCTTTTTAATCTCCTCATCCGTGGCATTTCTGCTTACACCCAGTATCTTGTAGTAGTCCTTCATGATTTGTCTTTATCCACATCCTCAAACTCCGCCTCTACAACCTCTTCCTCTTCCTTTGGTTTGCTGCCATCTGAACTTTTGCTCTCGGTGCCGCTTCCAGCCTGTGCACCCTGATAGGCCTGAGCGTTCTGATAGATATGCTCTGCCAGCTTGTAAGAAGCCTGTGTGAGTCTCTCAATGGCAGCCTTTACCTCAGAGGCATCGGTGGCAGAGTCCTTTACCTTTTTACAGTTTTCAAGGGCCTCTTCAATCTCCTTCTTTTCAGCCTCTGTTACCTTGTCACCATACTCTCTCAGGGATTTTTCAACCGAGTATATCAGGGTATCTGCCTCGTTTCGAGCCTCGGCAAGCTGGCGCTTCTTACGGTCTTCCTCTGCATGGGCCTCTGCCTCTTTCATCATCCTCTGAATCTCCTCTTCGGTCAGACCACTTGAGGCGGTTATGCGAATGGACTGCTCCTTTCCAGTGCCAAGGTCCTTTGCTGAGACATGAAGAATACCGTTTGCGTCTATATCAAAGGTGACCTCAATCTGGGGCACTCCCCTTGGGGCAGGCGGAATTCCCACAAGCTCAAAAACACCAAGCAGTTTATTGTCTGCAGCCATCTCACGCTCACCCTGGTAGACCTTGATGGTTACAGCAGGCTGGTTGTCTGTTGCTGTGGAGAATATCTGACTCTTCTTTGTTGGTATGGTGGTGTTACGCTCTATGATCTTTGTAAACACACCGCCAAGGGTCTCAATACCAAGACTGAGCGGGGTGACATCAAGAAGTAGCACATCCTTCATCTCACCCTTAAGCACTGCTGCCTGTACTGCTGCTCCGATAGCCACTGCCTCATCGGGGTTTATTGTCTTGTTGGGGTCCTTTCCAAAGATCTTTTTAACAGCCTCCTGAACCTTTGGTGTCCTTGTCTGGCCTCCAACAAGCAGGACCTCGTCTATGTCCTTTTCAGTGAGCTTTGCATCCTGAAGGGCATTTTTGCAGGGCACGGCTGTTTTTTCCACAAGGTCATCTATCAGCTGCTCAAACTTTGCCCTTGTAAGCTTCATTACCAGGTGTTTTGGCCCTGATGCATCGGCAGTGATAAAGGGCAGGTTAATCTCGGTCTCCATGGCAGTGGAAAGCTCTATCTTTGCCTTCTCTGCTGCCTCCTTCAGACGCTGTAGAGCCATCCTGTCCTGCCTGAGGTCAATGCCCTGTTCCTTCTTGAACTCCTCCACAAGCCAGTCTATTATCTTGAGGTCAAAGTCATCACCACCAAGATAGGTATCGCCACTGGTGGAGTGAACCTCTATAACACCCTCGCCAATCTCAAGGATTGATATATCAAAGGTTCCACCACCAAGGTCATAGACAGCGACCTTTTCCTCCTTCTTCTTGTCAAGCCCGTAGGCAAGGGCTGCTGCAGTGGGCTCGTTTATGATTCTCAGCACATTAAGCCCTGCTATCTTTCCAGCATCCTTTGTTGCCTGACGCTGACTGTCATCAAAATAGGCTGGCACCGTAATAACTGCATCGGTGACAGGCTCACCAAGGTAGTCCTCGGCTGCCTGTTTCAGTTTCTGAAGTATCATTGCTGAGATTTCAGGAGGTGAATAACGCTTTCCCATAACCTCTACATGGGCATCTCCGTTGGGTGCCTCAACGATCTTGTAGGGAAGCCTCTTTTTTGCCTCCTCTACTTCCTTGGAGTTGTACTTCCTGCCCATCAGCCTCTTGATGGAAAAGATGGTGTTTTCAGGGTTAGTGATTGCCTGTCTCTTGGCAACCTGTCCCACAAGCCTTTCACCCTTTTCAGTGAAGGCAACCACCGAGGGTGTGGTCCGATTACCCTCCTGGTTGGGGATAACCACAGGTTCACCACCCTGAACAACTGCTACCACCGAGTTTGTGGTTCCAAGGTCTATACCAATTGCCTTTCCCATAGTATCACTCCTCCTTTATATCATTGTTTTTTTGTTCTTGCTCATCGTTGGTCTCTTCGGCTGAGACCTTTTTAGATACAGCCACCAGAGATGGCCTGATTACCTTATCGTTATAAGTATAACCCTTTCTGTACTCCTCCACAACGGTTTTGTCATCCATGTCTGCCCTTTCAACCTGAGCCATGGCATGATGAAACTCAGGGTCAAAGGGCTTACCAACAGCCTCAATCTCCTTTACACCAAACTTGTTAAGCACCTTTCTGAACTCCTTGAGCGTGAGCTCCACGCCCTTGATAAGGCTTTCAAGGCTTGAAGACTCATTGGCATGGCTTAGTGCCATCTCAAGGTTGTCAAGCACTGTAAGAAGCTCTATCATCAGGGGTTCTGAGCCGTACTTGATAAGCTCGGTACGGTCCTTCTGAACCCGTTTTTTGTAGTTTTCAAACTCGGCATAAAGCCTCAGATACTTATCCTTGTACTGTTCAAGCTCCTTTTTCAGCTCTTCAATCTCCTGCTCGGGTGTTTTTTCAACAGCAACCACCTCTTCTTCCTGCTTTTCTTCAACAGCTCCCTCTTCCTTCAGGGCAAGCTCACTGTCTTTATCATCGGTGGGTTGTTTTTTTT
>CAZIIE010000069.1:0-7673 GCA_964539375.1 uncultured Nitrospirota bacterium
TGGCGGAATATCCTTGAGGCATCAACGGTTCCGCTAAATGTAGTGGTCTCAACCTTTGTTGGGCTTGCCATGGGTTATGGACTTGACAAACTATTTGGCACTTCACCCTATCTGACCTTTATATTTTTGATACTTGGTATCGTGGCAGGCTTTAGAGAGCTTTTCAGATTTGCAAGGAGTCAGGAAAATGGAAATGGTAAAGAGGATAAATAGACAGGCTGTAGTTGTGCTTGTGATTGCAGCGCTGTTTTCAGCCCTCTTTGACTGGAAGAGGATGCCCCTTGGGGTGCTTGTTGGAGGAGCACTGGCACTTGCCAACCTGAAGGGTATCCACTGGGGGGTCAGGGCACTCATTAACCCTGAAACAGCTAACACGGCAAAGGGAAGGCTTATTGTATTTAGCTTTTTCAGACTTATGTTAGTCTTCCTAATCCTTGCAATACTGCTTTATCTGCATCTTGTAAATGTCTTCGGTGTCCTTATCGGTCTTACTATTGTTTTTGTCCTTATCATGAAGGAAGGTCTGGTGGCATCAAAAAACCTTTAGAGGAGGGAAGAGAGGGATTCTTACTCTATACAGAATAGCTACTGTTTTGTGGTTTGCAACTATAACGGTTCTTTCGGTAATACCCACATCTGGTCTTGACTACGATGTCTCAGACAAGCTTGTGCATTTTGTGTTTTATTTTACCTCTGTGGTTTTGCTTTATCTTTCTGTAAGAAACAGGACAACAAGGTCAGTTGTACTTATTGCTCTTGGTGCATTCATGTATGGTTTTCTGATAGAGGTTATACAGTACTTTCTACCCTACCGCTCCTTCAGTCTCTACGACCAGATGGCAAATGGACTTGGGGCATTGAGTTCTGCTGTGATAATCTCACTTATAAGGCTTAGGGGTTGAAACGCAGGGCCTGCACTTTTCAAAAGTGCAGGCCTTGCGTCACTAATTACTGCCAGCAGGGCGCACCATAGGGACCGAATCCACCTCTAAAGGCTGTGCGAGGAGCCTTTTCGTAAATCTTCTGCCTAAGCTCCCAGAGCTCTTTCTGTAGCTTTGTGATGGTCTCAGGTTTGGTCTGAGGGTCTCTTAAGGCCTCAAAATACTCAAACCTCTTTTCATTAAGCTTTTTTCTGAGTTCTTTGGTCTCTTCAAGAAACTTGCCATCATAGGCCTGCCCGTTGGCACCCTGGGTAAAACAGCTTCCAGGTCCTGTGCACCAGGTGCCACCGCTGTAACCCATCATAGCAGGACCCATCGGGCCATAGCCCATCATTGGACCGCCTCCAAACCAGCCAGGGCCAAAGGCAAAGGCACCAGCACCAAGTGCAATAACTGCCATTACGGTTAGTGTTAGAAGTAGTTTTTTCATAGCTTAAACCTCCTTGGGGTTTTATTGTTCAGGCTGCAAGGCAGCCTCATCATCTGCCCTTAGCATACAAAAAGATTTTGAACACATTGTGAAGAGTTTATGAAAATTTTGTGAACTTAGCCCCTACAGGGTATAATGAAAAATATGATAAATCAGATATGGCCACAGATTGCTGGAGGGCTCACAGTCTTCATATCCGCTTCTGCCTCGGTTCATGTGATACTTACAAAAAAGAATGCCCGCTCTGCCTTTTCATGGATAGGCATCATCTGGCTTGTGCCTGTGCTTGGTGCTGTGCTCTATCTCCTTTTCGGTATAAACAGGATAAAGAGAAAGGCAAGGATGCTGAGAAGCTCGGTTAGTGAGGTGGCCAAGAGTTTCCCCCTCCAGAAGGCCCTCTCCGAAGAGTCCCTACCCCTTAAGGCTCAGTTTAAAAGTCTCTCCATGATGATTGATAGAATTGCCGAATTTCCCCTGCTTCCAGGAAACCAGATTATCCCCCTTGAGGATGGTGATAGGGCCTACCCTGAGATGATAAGGGCTATCAATGAGGCAGAGGATACCATAAACCTATCCACCTATATTTTTGACAATGACAGGGTTGGTGAGGCCTTTGTGGAAGCCCTTCATAAAGCCCAATCAAGGGGCGTAAAGATAAGGATAATTATTGACGACATGGGTACCCGTTACAGCTTCCCTCCGATTACAAGAAAACTGAAAAGGCTTGGCATCCGATATGCCCTTTTTCTTCCCACCCTTTTACCCACCAGATTGCCCTTTGTAAACCTCAGGAATCATCGGAAGATAATGGTGGTAGACGGCAGAATAGGTTTTACAGGCGGGATGAACATAAGGGAAGGTCACATGCTCAAGCTAAACCCTTCAAATCCTGTCAGGGACATCCACTTCCTGGTCAAAGGTCCTGTGGTCAGTCATATGCAACAGGTCTTTCTGGAAGACTGGTATTTCTGCACCGGTGAGGTGCTGAAGGGGAAAAGATGGTTTCCCGAAATTGAACCTGCAGGTAGGGCCTGGGCAAGGGGAATACCTGATGGGCCAGATGAAGATTTTGAAAAACACCTCCTCACCATCCAGAGTGCCGTAACTGTGGCAAGGAAAAGTATAAAGATTGTAACACCCTATTTTCTACCTGAGGAAAACCTTATAACAGCCCTTAATCTTGCTTCCCTTAGAGGAGTGGAGATAGACATCCTTCTGCCAGAAAAAAACAATATACCCCTAATAAAATGGGCATCCTTTAACATCCTTGAGCACCTCCTCAACGACAGCTGCCGTATCTGGTTAAGCCCTCCACCCTTTGACCATTCAAAGATAATGATTGTGGACGACCAGTGGGTGCTTATAGGCTCTGGAAACTGGGATGCCCGAAGTTTCAGACTAAACTTTGAGTTTAATATTGAATGCTATGATGAGACATTATCAAAAAGACTATCAGCAATCGTGGACAGAAAGATATCAGAGGCCAAAAGGGTTGACAGGGATTTTCTCACATCCCGCCCCCTTACAGTAAAGATAAGAGATGGTGTTTCCTTTCTCCTCTCGCCCTATCTATAACTCATAAAGGGTTTCATCCACCTTTGGCGGTGTCTTCTTTTTTGGGGTCCTCAGCCTCTTTGCCTCCTTAAAGGGCATCTCATCCTCATCACCTTCAAGCACATCGCCAAGCTCCTCCTCTATTGCCTCAGGGTCTTCACCTGCCTCAAGGCGACTCAGCGCCTCCTCCCACCTGTCACCTAACTTGAGTCCTGTCATCTCTGTAAGGTTACGCATAAGGCGGGCTGCCTGCCTCGGGTCTTCCTCATCAATGCCCTGAGCTTCACGCTCAAGGTAATGCATTGCCTGCTCAAGCTTTGACTCATCAAGGTTAAGACCCTCAAGGGCCTCGTCATCACCCGAATCAGAGTCCCGCTTTTTCGGTGTAGAAAACCTTGATACCAGCCTCTCAAGCCTTGGATTTTTGCACTTAGGACAGGAAGGCACCTTTTCAGTGTTTATGCGACGGGAGAAAAAGTTGTAGATGGTGTTACAGTGGCTACAGTAGAACTCATATATGGGCATAGGTTCACCTCCTGACAGTAAAAATTCTAAATCCTAAATCCGAAATCCGAAATAATTCTCAATTACTATCTTCAAAAATAGTTTCTTCCTTAGTAGTTTAGGATTTAGAAATTAGTATTTAGAAATTTAATTAATATACCAGAAACTCCCTTACCACCTCCACGACCTGGGGGTTTTTGTCCTGAAGCAGAGGGCGGAGTTTAGAAATGCCCTCAGGGTCTCCAATAATGCCTATCAGATTAGCAGCATCCCCTCTGACAGTAGGGTTTTCGTCCTCAAGCAAAGGATAAAGAAAGGGAAGTGCCCTTTTTACATCCTCCGGTCTCTGCTGTGAAAGCTCCTCCATTAAGGCTGTTATTCCAAGCTTCACCCGCATCCTTTCGTCCTTTATCAAATCGCCAATCATTTCATACAGACTCGGGTCGTGTTTGAACATATCAATTATGTTTTCAAGAAAACCCTTCTCCATGTAATCAGCTATCATCTGCTTGAGTTCCTGCCTTTCCATATCCTCCTCCGCCTGGTGTTTTAATTATTATACTATCTCCTTTCTTAACCCTGATGGTAAACCTGTTAGGCAGTCTGATAATTCTGCCTGCCCCGTTTCTCAGGAGGTTCACCCCTTTAAGTCCATCCTCACCACCCTTGAGCCCGTAGGGGCTGAAATTTCTCCTTTCCGAAATCACCGAGACCTCAGCAGGTTTTAAAAACTCTATCTCCCTGATTATACCATCCCCTCCCCTGAAAAGCCCCTTTCCGCCTGAGCCACGACGAATCATAAAGCGTCTCAGTCTTACGCCTGGATGTCTGACCTCCAGCACCTCGGGGTCTGTAATGCGTGTGTTCGTCATGTGAACCTGCAGGGCAGAGGCACCATTACAATCCGCTGTAGCACCTGAGCCACCACCTATGGTCTCATAATAGGGAGTCTCTCCCTCAACCAGAAACAACAGGTTATTCATGCTGCCCTGGGATGCAGCAGCTAATCCCAGTGCTCCAAGCAGGACATCCACAACTCTCTGGGATGTCTCCACATTGCCAGAAGCCACTGACAGAGGATAGCTCGGATTAAGCACCGTGCCCTCAGGCACTATTATTTTTACAGGTTTAAGACAGCCGCTGTTCAGGGGTATATCTCTGTTCAACATAGCCCTCAGGACATAAAGCACTGCTGAGCGTGTTACAGAAAGGGGAGCATTCAGGTTATCAGCAGGATGCTCCCTGTCGGTGCCAGTGAAATCAAAGACCGCCTCCAGAGTTTCAGGAGGATTTTCCCCTGCCCTGATGCTGACCCTGAGTTTAATTTTAGTGCCATCATCAAGATGGTCTTCAAAGGAGCTGTTAAACTCCTCTTTACCCTCTAAAAGCTCGTAAAGCCTGTTTTTTACCATGAAGGAGGCATTTTCCTGAATATAATCCATATAGGCTGAAACAATGTCCCATCCATACTGTCTGGCAATAACCCTTAGCTCCTCAATACCCTTCTGACAGGCAGCTATCTGGGCTTTCAGGTCTGAAAGCCTCTCAGGCAGGTTTCGGGCAGGATAGGGATGTTCAGTTAGCAACCTGATAAAGTCTCTTTCAAAAAACTCTCCATCCCTCAGTATCAGAAGATTATCAATCAACACACCCTCTTCATCAATGCTCCTTGACTCAGGTGGCATTGAGCCTGGCGTGGTTCCACCTATGTCAGCATGATGTCCCCTTGCAGCAACGAAAAAGCCGAGAGTTCCATCGTCTCTGAAGCCAGGGGCAATCACTGTAACATCGGGCAGATGGGTTCCGCCCCTGTAGGGATTGTTTGTCACATAGACATCTCCAGGCTTAATATCTCCGCCTCTCTGTTCAAGCAATGCCTTAACTGCATCGGCCATTGCACCAAGGTGCACTGGGATATGGGGTGCGTTTGCCACGAGGTTCCCATCAGCATCAAAAAGGGCACAGGAGAAATCAAGCCTCTCCTTCATGTTTACCGAATGGGCTGTATTTCTTAGGGTATAGCCCATTTTTGTAGCAACCGCCCTGTAAAGGTTATGAAAGACCTCAAGCAAAACAGGGTCAGCCCTGTCTTCTGCTTCTATATTCATGGGGCTGCTGGCTGGTTTTTCCCTTTTTATAAGCAATACACCCTCTTTTTCAACATCCAGCCTGAATCCAGGTTCTACAACAGTGGTTGAGTGTTCCTCAACCACAATCAGCGGACCAGAGGCGGTGAAGCCCTCGGGCAGTTCAGCCCTCCTGTAGACAGGACACTTATACCATCCCTTTTCTGTAAAAAGCCTCTGATACATTAACGGTTCTGGCCTTACCCTGCTTAGTTTATCCGTCCTGAAGGATGGGAAAAAATCCTCCCCTTTAGAGAGTTCAACCCTGAGGTTAACCAGCTCAAGGTTTTTGCTTTCAGGCTCAAATCCATATATTGCCCTGTGTCTTTTCTGAAACTCATCAATTGAACCAGCAAGCCCTTTATAGGAAAGGGTAAGATAGGATTCTGTGCCCTTCACCCTTAAATCAATCTCCCTTTTGGTATGAAAACCTTTCGGATTACCAAGCCCTTTAAGAGCCTCTTCGGTTAATTCATCAAAAGCTCTGTTTAGTTCTTCCTCGGAGACTTCTGAAAGGGCTCTCAAAAGAGTCCTGACCCTCCTTTCGGTTCGTCTTGAAAGCCCGATACCATAGGCTGAAAACACACCGGCCAGTGGATGAATGATAATCTCCCCAATTCCCAGGATGTCTGCCACCCTGCAGGCATGCTGTCCACCTGCACCACCAAAGCACAAAAGGGCATACTCTCTAACATCGTAACCCTTAGACACCGATATCTCCTTAATAGCCATCGCCATCTTTTCATTAGCAACCCTCAGGGCACCCAGTGCCACCTCTTCAGCCACAACGGCCTTACCGGTTGCAATGGTAATCTGTTCAGCAAGCCCACGGAAGGCTTCCAGGCTGAGCTCCGGGTTCACGAAGCAGTTGTGCTCTGGCCCAAAGGTCTTTGGCATAAACTGGGGAACAAGCCTCCCTGTAATCAGATTGGCATCGGTTATACTCGGTGGGCCACCAAAACCATAACAGGCTGGTCCAGGATATGCACCGGATGACTCGGGACCGACCAACAACCTCTGGCCATCAAAGGAGACTATTGAGCCCCCGCCTGAGGCCACGGTAACGATATTTATCATGTCTGTTTTAAGCTCAATTCCCCCTATCACTGTCTCATGAAGTAGTTCAAAATCTCCATCGTATCGGCTCACATCAGTTGATGTTCCGCCCATATCAAAACCGATAACACCCCTTTTACCAAGCATCTTGCAAACCTGTGCGGCTGACACAACACCACCAGCAGGGCCTGAAAGAAACATCTCCTTGCCAGTAAGTTCATCAGGCACCTTTAACCCTCCCGAGCTTACCATAAACTCTACCGGTATCCTACCCACCTCCTCAAGGATTCCCTTCAGATACATCTGGAGCACAGGCCCGAGGTATGCATCAACCACAGCACTCTGCCCTCTGGTGACGATTTTTATGCTGTTCATTGAGCGATGGGAAAGATATACCTCGGTTATGCCTGCATCGTAAAGGATATCCTCACAGAGCAGCTCATGTAGAGGATTTTTCCAGGCATGCATAAACACCACAGAGACCGAATCAAAGCAAGCGGTGTCTATCCTGCTGAGCTTTTCCCTGAGCTCCCTGGCATTAAGTGCCCTTATGACTGTTCCATCCTGGGCAATCCTTTCATCCACCTCAATCACCTGGTGATAGAGCCTGCTTTGACGTTTTGGACAGAGAGAAAAAATATCTGGCCTGTCCTGATAACCAATCTCCAGCAGGTCTGCCATTCCCCTGGTGGTGATGAGCAACACCCTTCCACCCTTTCTCTCAAGGAGTGCGTTTGTTGCAACGGTGGTGCCAAACCTGATAGCCTCAATCTGCTCTTCCGGTAAAGGTGAAGCATGGTGGCCAAGCAACCTTTTTATGCCCTCAATTGAGGCATCGCTGTACTGTGGAGAGGATGAAAGTATCTTTAGGCTGTGAAAATTACCATCGGGGTCAATGCCCACAATGTCAGTAAAGGTTCCACCACGGTCAACTGCAAAGCGCCATTTTCTTTTCTGGTCAGCCATAGGAAAAATATGAGCCTGTTCAACAGGCTCTAACTTATTAAATTTCAATTAAAATTTCCTTATTCAAAAATTCCTTTGCCAAACTTTGAGGGGCTT
>CAZIIE010000070.1:0-7666 GCA_964539375.1 uncultured Nitrospirota bacterium
CAATATAGCTCATCCAGGGGCTTATCACGAAGGCAATAAACAGAGAAAGCAGCATCGCAGCCGATGCACCCACAGGGATTGGCCTCATGTAAGGTCCCATGAGGCCTGAGACAAAGGCCATGGGTAGAAGGGCTGCGATAACTGTAAAGGTAGCAAGTATGGTTGGGTTTCCAACCTCATCCACCGCAAGCACCGCTGTCTCAGGGCTTACCCCTGATATCTTGAAGTGACGGTGTATGTTTTCAACTATCACTATTGCATCATCCACCAGAATACCGATGGAGAATATCAGTGCAAAGAGGGTTACCCTGTTCAGGGTGTATCCAT
The DNA here is from genome assembly GCA_964539375.1 of uncultured Nitrospirota bacterium. Lineage (GTDB taxonomy): Bacteria > Nitrospirota > Thermodesulfovibrionia > Thermodesulfovibrionales > JdFR-85 > JAADIE01. Next base: position 328 of record CAZIIE010000070.1, read on the forward strand.
AGCTGTAAAAGACCAGTATGGTAAGGGCAAGGGTCACAGGCACAGCCACCGCCACCACTATTGATTCACGCCATCCAAGGGCAAAGGCTATCAGCAAAACCACTGAGCCAGCAGCAATGAGCATGTGCTCCAGTAGCTCATCGGACTTTTCCTTTGCCGTGTCACCGTAGTTTCTGGTGACGGTGACCTCAATGTCTCGAGGTATGATGGTGCCCTTCAGGGCCTCGGTCTTTTTGATTAACCTGTTTGCAAGGTATGTGGCATTGGTTCCCTTCTTTTTAGCAATAGAAAGGGTTACAGCATCATAGATACCCTGTTTTTTATACTTTGATGAGGGTCCAAAGCCCATGAGCACATAATTTGAGGGCTCCTCTGGACCATCAATCACAGTGGCAACATTTTTCAGATAGACCGGTCTACCATTGTAGACAGCCACCACCAGGTTTTTCACATCCTCGGCGGTCTGCAGAAATCCGCCGGTTTGAACAATAAACTCCCTGTTAGCAGAGGGAAAGGTGCCAGAGGGAAGTCTGTAGTTTGATGCCTTAAGTGCTCCCATTACCTGAAGGGGTGAAAGATTATAGGCCCTGAGCCTTGAGGGCTCAAGCACCACCCGTATCTGGCGGCGCTGTCCGCCGATTACATGTATTTCAGAGACATCAGGGTCTTCTTTTAACTGGTTTTCAAGCTCATAGGCAACCTTTCTTATCTGGTAACCATCGTATCTATCACTCCAGAGGGTAAGGGTCAGTATGGGCACATCGTCAATGGATTTTGGTTTAACCAGGGGTTTTGATACACCTGGTGGAATACGGTCAAAGTTTGACATCAGTTTGTTGTATAGCTTTACCAGGCTGTCTTCCATGTCCTCGCCAACATAAAAGCGGACGATGGCAATACTCATCCCTGGCTTTGACATGGAGTAGACATACTCTACCCCTTTGATCTCCCAGAGGAGCTTTTCCATCGGGCGGGTAACCCGCTCCTCAACCTCACGGGCCGAGGCACCGGGGTACTGGACAAATACATCTATCATGGGAACCACTATCTGGGGCTCCTCTTCCCTTGGGGTCTTTATAATTGCAAACACCCCGAGTAGCAATGCAGTGATTACTATCAGAGGTGTTAGTTTTGACCTTAAAAAGGCCTTTGCAATCCTGCCTGATGCACCGATTACTTCCATCCTGCCTCCTCCTTGTTAGCTGTCGCCTCTTTAACCCTTAATAATTGCACCATCCTGAACCTTCTCAACACCCTCTGTAACTATTCTTTCACCAGGGTTAAGCCCTGAAAGCACCTCAACCCTGTGGTCAAGCACTTTCCCAAGCCTTACGAACCTGAGACTGACAACACCCTTTTCATCAACCACATACAGGGCTGTAAGCTGTCCTCTGTGAACAACTGCACTCTTCGGAACGAGGAGCTCCTTTTTAACTCCCGAAGGGATGGTTACCCTTGCAAACTGTCCACCCATGAGGCCCTCTATCTTCTTAAGTCCTATCTTTACCTTAAAGGTCCTTGTAGCAGGGTCTATCTGGTGGGATATCTCTTCAACCCTTCCCTCTGTCTCAATGCCAAGGGCCTCAATGCTTACCTTGAGGGGCATACCCTTTCTAACATACTTAAGAAGGCTCTCATCCACAGGCACCTCAACCCTGTAACGAGGCTCTTCAATTATGAATAGGGGCATGCCAGGAGCTGTCATGCTGCCCACATCTATCCTCTTTTCAGCAACCCTTCCGGTGACAGGGCTACGGATCAGGGTATAGGCATTGAATGCCTCTGCCTCCCTGACCTTTGCCTCGGCCATCTTTACCGCTGCCTCTGCCCTTTTAAGGCCAAGGCGGGCAAGGTCGTATTTTGTCTCTACCTCATCAAACTCCTGCTGGGATACTGCCTTCTGAGCAAGCAATGCCTTGAAACGGTTGTAGGTCTTTTCCGAGAGTGCAAGGTTGCGCTTTGCCATCTCGTAGGCCTCACGGGCCTCACGAAGGCCATCCTTTGCCTGCCTGAGTCTTGCCTTTATCTCTGGCGAGGATATCCTTAAAAGCAGGTCTCCCTTTTTTACTCTGTCGCCGGTCTTCACCATTATCTCGGTCACCGTGCCCATCAGTTTGGCCGACACCATTGAGGTGTTTGAAGAGCGCACCGTGGCTGTAACCTCGTAGGTCTGGGGTACCTCCATGGTCTTTACCACCTCGGTCTTTACCCCCCTTACCACTGGACGCTCAACCTTTACTCCTTCCTCAGAGCTACTGCAGGACACTACGAGTATCATCATAGCAATGAGTAAAAAGATGCCTTTTTTCATGCTCTATCCTCCTTGATAATCTTTATTTCAGGATACTGTTTTGCACCTCTGTGTAAAGGGAGCCGCTTTCAAAATAAAGGTCAATCAATGCCATCTGATACTGTTTTTTTGCCTCAATAAGTTTGGCCCTTGACTGGTCAAGCATCAGCTGTGAATCAAGCAGGTCAACCATGGGTGAAAGGGAGTTCTTGTAACGAACCTGCACAAGCCTTACCGCCTCCTGGGCATCCTTCACAGCCGCCTCGTAGAGCTCAATGTTTTTCTTCTTAACAAGCACATCATTATAGGCCCTGTTTATGTTGAAGATGATCTGCTTTTTCAGCCCATCAATGTTTTCACTGAGCTCCCGTGCCTTTAGCTCAGCCCGCTCAGTCCTGTGCTTTCTTGTAAAATCAAGAAAGTTCCACCTGACAAAGGCCATAATGTTGTAGCTGTGGCCCTCAGAGCCAAAGGGTGTGTTATGGTCGTTTAGCTGGTAACTTCCTCCAAGACCCACCTCAGGAAGAAAGGTTGACTTCTCAAGCTTCACCACCTCTCTGGCCATCTCCAGAGCCTTCCTGAGAGAACGAAGGTCTGAGCGGCTCTCAGCCGAAAGTATGTAGTCTTTTATCTCTTTTAGCGTTAGATTAATCTCAGAGTCAGCCACATCCACGGGTTCGGTTTTTCCAAGCACAAGGGCAAGCATTCTCTTTGCTGTGTCAAGGCTGTTTTGAGCTGAGAGTAGCCCCTTTTCAGCATCCTTCAGTGCCACCTCAGCCCTCAGGACATCTGAATAAAGCCCGAGCCCTGTTTTGTACCTGACCTCAGCAAGCCTTTTGTGTTCTTCTATGTCCTTGATTGCCTTTTTTGCCACCTGGACATACTGCTTTGCAATCAACACACCAAGGTAGGACTTCAACACATCCCTTACCACCTTTTCTTTTATGTGTTTCAGCTTAAGTGAGCTTACCTCAATGGATTTTTTTGAAATCCTGATACCCTCTATAAGCCTGGGCACATAAAGGGGCTGTTCAAATTTAAGGCTTGTCTGAAAATCGTTTATTGCAGTGGGGTTGTTTATAGAGTCAATCATAAAGTCACTCTGAGAAAACTTCTCCTGATTAAGCTTTGCCATGAAGGCATAGGTGGGGCTGTCGGTACGCATAAACCTTTCTTCAAGGGTAAGTCTGGGATAGTACCTGCTTTTTACAGTAAGGGCCTGTTGTTTTTCAGCCTCTACTGACCAGGTAAAGGCCTTTATCTGGGGGTTATCTTTCAGGGCAATGCTTATTGCCTCTTTAAGGGTAAGTACCTCTGCGTTTGCAATCTTTGCAAAGGATACTATCATTACCAGCACTGTAAGGAACTTTTTCATACTACCCTCCTCAGTTTCTGCCTTTTCCTTTTCATAAATTCTCTGAAGGTTTCCATGTCACAGCGTCCTGTGAGTTTCTGAAACTCGGTGCACTCCTTAAGGGTCGCCATATCCTGTTTTAAGACCTCATCATCGGAAAGCGAGTTTCTTAAAATCCTGAGAATCTCCCTCTGAGCAGGAGAAAGAGTCTTTTTGATTTTATAGAATTTGAGTTTTCCTTCCTTTCTTTCTTCAAGAAAACCTGCCCTTGAGAGAATTGACAGATTCCTTGAGATCATGGGCTGAGACTGCCCGATAATCCCCATGAGCTGACAGACACAGAGTTCCTTTCTGTCAAGCACCATCAACATCCTCAGTCTGTTTTCATCAGACAGGGTCTTGAATAGTTCAGCAAAAAATTTCATATAAATATATTTACATATGTAAATATGAAATGTCAAGAGGTATAGTTTTAGGGTTAAAAGAAATGTTAAAATGAAATTATCTTATGATTTGCCACAGGTATCGTGATATGTAAGGAAGAGGTGTTTTTTACACGCTCGCTATCAATATAAAAAATTATGAACAAGGGAATATTAATAGAGAACGAGAGTTTTGAAATTATAAGGGATGCCCTTAAGGAGGAACATCCTGAAGAGCAGATTCCTATCATCCTCAGAGTCATCCATGCCACAGGGGATTTTGAGTTTGAATCAATACTGAGGTTTCATCCAGAGGCCATTAAAAGGGGGCTTCAGGCAATAAGGGCTGGCAAAAGGATTTTTACTGATGTAAAGATGGTGGAGACAGGAATAAACAAGTCCCTTCTTAAAAGATTTGGTTGTAGCACCCTATGTCTCATTTCTGATGAAGATGTTATCAACGAGGCGAAACAGGATGGGTTGACCAGGGCAGAGGTTTCAGTAAAAAAGGCAGTGGAGCAATATGGAGAAGATATAGGTATAGTGGCGGTTGGTAATGCCCCTACTGCGCTTCTTAAGGTTATGGAGCTTATTGATGAAGGCAGATTCAGTCCCGAGCTTGTAATAGGGGTGCCTGTTGGGTTTGTAAGTGCCAGAGAGTCAAAGGATGCCCTTTTTAGAAAGGACTATCCCTTTATCACCTGCCTTGGCACAAAGGGTGGAAGCCCCGTGGCTGTTGCTGTGGTGAATGCCCTTCTTAGAATGGCTGATGAGTAAATCCTTTCTGTCAGGTTCAGGATAGAAAAAGCCCTGCTTTAGACTGCAGGGCTTTTCACTTATTTAACGCTTAATAGCTGAGAATCAGTGGAGACAATAGGCTCTCTGTTATTAAATCTTCCTTTATCCTGCAATGCATCAAGATGGCTTACAATAATGTCGCTTAATCTGTCCAGGTCTTCAATAAGTCGGAGACATTCCTTTTTGTCGCCTTTCATACATGCCTCTACTGCCAGTCTTGCCTTTTCGTGTAGCTCTTTGTGAGGTGCCTCTATTTCGGTAAACTCCCTCTGGTTTCCGTATAAAGTCCTGCCCTCAGAGTAATACCATTTCCCAAATTTACATTCATGATGGTTTGTTATCTCATCAGGATTTACTGTCTCACGGTTGTAGTACATCCTGTAGAGACGCTGAACCCAGTTTTTATGGGCTACCTTTGCATTTTCTAACTCCAGCGATGGGTCTTCTGGAAGTTTGAATCTCTTTATCTCCTCCTCCAGCTCTTCTACTGCATGAGATAGGGTATTGGTTTTTTCAAAGAATTTACCTATTTCCTGATAGAGGGTGCGTGATATTTGGGCAGAATGTTCAATATTCTGGGATATCTCCTCTATGGTTCCCGACTGTTGTTCAACTGCCACGGCAATCTTGTTTGTTTCGTCTTCTGAAAGGGCTGCATATTGCACAATCTTGTCAAGAAGCTCTGAGGTCTCTCTGATAGCCTTTACCGACTCTGAAACCTTGTTGCTTGCAATCTCCATCTGTCTGGCTGTCTCGGTGGATTTATTCTGTAATGCTTTTATGTTTTCTGAAATCTCAGCGGTTGCCTTAATGGTCTTTTCAGCAAGCTTTCTTACCTCTTCGGCTACCACAGCAAAGCCCTTACCCTGCTCACCTGCCCTTGCAGCCTCTATTGCGGCGTTAAGGGCAAGTAGATTGGTCTGCTCGGCTATGTCATTTATCAACTCAACCACTTCGTCTATACTGCCAATGCCACTGTTGAGGTCTGTTATCATGGTGCTTAGCTTTTCGGTGCTCTTTGCCACATCCATTACTACCGCCTCAGACCTTTCCATCTTCTCCATACCCTTTCTTGCCTCTTCTGTAACGGCTCTGGCAATCTCTGCTGCATGGGCGGTGTTCTGGGCAATTTCTGTAGATGTCTGAGCCAGCTCAATAGATGCAGCAGATATCTGCTCTGCCTGCTCTGACTGATGCTCCAGTCCCTGTATGTTTTTGCTAAGAGATGACCATATTGAGCTGTTTGTTACAGATATGGCCGAGGATACCTTTATCATCTGTTTGATCATCTTTTTAAGGGATGTGGACATCCTGTTGAAGGTGGATGCCATCTCTGAAAGTTCATCTCTGCCCTTTACATTGACGGTTGTGGTCAGCACTCCCTCTGCAATCTGCATTGCATTATGCTTTAATGCACCGATGACCTTAAGGATCTTTTTTACATTGACAAGGGTAATAATGGTAAGGATAATCAGGGCAGCCATGAATATGCCTAACATCAGAGTCTGGATCTGTTTGCGGGTGCTTATCTGCCCTGTGATATTGTAGCTTACACCAAGAAACACCGAGCCATCCCCGATGGGTACGAATCTTGTAAGGTAGGAATTACCTCTGTGTTCATAGAAAACCTCTTTGTCCGTGGTTATCCCGAGATTTTTGAGCCCCGAAAGGGTGGTGGTAATTATACCTGACCTTGTGGCAACCGATAGTTCAGTGTTTTCTCCAAGCTCCTTCTTTAATCTGCTAATAAATTTCAGGTTAAGGTCTTTACGAAATACCACTGCACCAACGATGCTTTCTACATCAAGCACCGGGCCAACAACAAAAAGACTTGCCCTGCCGTCTCTGACCTTTATATAGGGTCTGATGATTCTGTCAAGCTCTTTGTTTTTGTCTTTAACGGTTCCATACTGAAGAACAGGGTCTATTATGTCTTTATACCTGAAGGGGACATTCTTTTCATCAGAACTGGCACTTAACATCACATCACCCGAGTCTGTTACCACCACCACATCGTCAACCTCTGCAAGGGTCTTTGTCTGTGTAAGAAAGTCCTTAAGAAACTCATAGTCCTCTGAAAGACCTCCAAAATAACCATCGTAAAGAGCCTGCTGGACAACGGTCAACTTCATGGTAGTCTTCAGATGATGCATCTCTTTTTTAAAGTTACGGCCCAGCATGGCAGTTATATGTTCTATCTTATTAATCTCGTTTTGTTTGAGCACCCCGTTAACGGTTGAAGATATCTTTAACCAGCACAGACCAAGGACAACCACCATCACCGCCACTGGAATAACTATCAGCTTTGTCTTCAGGTCAAATCCTGCTTTTTTAAAGGGTGCCTTCATCTCGCCCTCCAATGGATATTTATTTTATATACCTCTTTCCTTCGTCTGAGCGGAAAAAGTCAATAAGCTTCTTTACTTGAGGGTCAGGCTCTCCAATGGTTATCAGACCAAGGGGTCGGCTGATCTC
>CAZIIE010000071.1:0-7605 GCA_964539375.1 uncultured Nitrospirota bacterium
TAGTTGACTTTGAGATGAACAAGGCCTGTGCTGCTGGCACAGGAAGCTTTCTTGAGGAGCAGGCCGAAAAGCTGAACATCTCAATTAAAGAGGAGTTTGCCAGAACAGCCTTCTGCTCCGAAAATCCCTGCCGTCTTGGTGAACGATGCACGGTCTTTATGGAAAACTCTCTCATGGTTAACCTCCAGAGGGGCGCCCGAAAAGAAGACCTGCTTGCAGGCCTTGCCTACTCAATCGTGGAAAATTACATAAACCGGGTGGTTGCAGGCCGCCCTATTGGTGAGCGTATTTTCTTTCAGGGTGGTACTGCCTTTAACAAGGCAGTGGTTGCAGCCTTTGAAAAGTTTCTCGGAAAGAAGATAACCGTTCCACCAAACCATGATGTGACCGGTGCAATCGGAATGGCATTGATTGCAAGGGATTATGTAAAGAACAGGGGTATTGAGAAGTCTAATTTTAAGGGTTTTGACCTGGTTAATAGAAAATACAGCCTGAATTCCTTTGAATGTAAGGGCTGCGAGAACCTCTGTGAGATTAACAGGGTGAAGATTGAAGGTGAGAAGGAATACCTTTTTTATGGTGGAAGATGTGAAAAATACGATATACGAAGAAAGAGAACCAATGATATTGAAGACCTCTTTGCCTTCAGAGAAGAGTTGCTCTGGAGTTCCCATAACGAATGGCTTAAAAAGAGGCAGGAGGGTTATCAGCCCAGGAGAGGAAGGATTGGTATTCCCTATGTGTTTTTCTTCCATGACTATCTTCCCTACTGGAGCACCCTGCTCTGGGAACTGGGTTTTGATGTGGTTGTATCTGCAAAGACAAATCGCCACATTACCAACCTTGGTGTTGAAAGTGTACTGGCTGAGACCTGTTATCCAGTAAAGGTAGCCCATGGACATGTAAGGTATCTGATGGAGCAGGGCATCAAGGACATCTTCCTACCAAGCTTTGTCAACCTGTGTCTTCCTGACGATGCCTATGAAAAGGGGCATGCCTGTCCTCTTACCCAGAGTTTCCCCTACCAGATAAGGGTTGCTTTCAAGGAGTTGAATGTGGTAGCACCTGTTGTGAAGTTAAAGGAAGGACAGGATTTCATCTACAGAGAGCTAAAGCGTGCTCTTTCTGTCTATGATGTCAGTGCCAGAGAGCTTAAAAGGGCCATGAAGCAGGCTGACAGGGCACAGAGGGAGTTCTTTAAGGGCATAAAAAACAAGGGAGAACAGGTGCTAAAAGAGCTCAGCATGCCAACCATCGTTATAGTGGGAAGACCTTACAATGCCTTTGACATGGGCATGAACCTTGAGATACCAAGGAAGCTTGCCACTCTTAATGTCCGCTCAATACCTATGGATTTTCTGCCTGACACCGAGATACACAATGACTGGCCTGATATGTACTGGCGCTCAGGCCAGAGGATACTCAAGGCCGCAAGGGCTTTGAAGGAACATCCAGAACTCTTCCCCATCCTTATCGGAAACTTCTCCTGCGGACCTGACTCCTTCATCCAGAAATACTTTGAAAAGGAGCTTGAGGGAAGGCCCTACCTGCACCTTGAGATTGATGAACACAGTGCTGATGCAGGGGCAATAACCCGCTGTGAGGCCTTTCTTGACAGCATAAAAACCCAGGTTGAAAGGGGCAAGCTAAAGAGAAAGCCCCAGAGACCACCCCGTCGTGTGCCTGTGGTAATAGGCAGTAATGGTAAAAACAGGACCATTTTTATCCCCTCCATGAGTGACCACGCCTATGCTGTGGAGGCTGCCTTCCGTTACTGCGGTGTGCCTGCAGAGGTGCTTCCTGAGTCAGATGAAACGACCCTGGAGCTTGGAAGAAGGTATGTGTCTGGAAAGGAGTGTTATCCCTGCACAGTCACCACAGGAGATATGATAAAAAAGGTCTTTTCCAGTGATTTTCAGCCAGAAAGGTCTGCCTTTTTCATGCCCTCTGGCACAGGGCCCTGCAGGTTTGGTCAGTACAATCTCTTTCAGAGGATGTTACTTGAAAGACTTGGCCTTCAGGATGTCCCCATCTACTCACCTGTTCAGGATGTAACCTTGTACAGAGACCTTGGCATCGTTGGAAACGATTTTGTAAGGAATGCCTGGAAGGGTATAGTTGCCTACGACCTGCTCCTAAAGTGTCTTCATGAGACAAGACCCTACGAGGAGGTTAAGGGCTCTGCTGATGAGCTTTACAGCCACTACAAAGAAAAGCTCCGCTCAAAACTCTGTGAGAAAGAGGGCTCAATAGAGCCAGTTCTTGATGAAATCAGGAAGGAGTTTTCCCTTTTAAAAAGGGTAAAGGACCGCAAGCCCCTTGTTGGAATAGTTGGCGAGATATTTGTGAGGTCAAACCGATTTTCCAATGAAGACCTGGTAAGAAAGATTGAGTCCCTTGGTGGTGAGGCATGGTTATCACCTGTTGATGAGTGGATTTTTTACATAAATTACATGTCCCTGAAAAAGGCCTTGCGAAAAAAAGATTATTCTGGTATTATACAATTCCTTGTTAAAAGGGTCTATCAGCAACGGATTGCCCACAGATACGAAAGGGTCTTTGAAGGTCTGCTAAAGACCGTTCCTGAACCCTTTGTAAAGGATATCATGAAAAAGGCTTCACCCTATATCCACGAAAGTTTTGAGGGTGAGGCAATTTTGAGCATCGGTAAGGCAATTGATATGATAAAAAGGGGTGCCTCTGGCATAGTAAACGCTATGCCCTTTGGATGTATGCCAGGCACAGTGGTGACAGCAATCATGAGGGCTGTCTCAGAGCAGTTCGGTGTGCCTGCAATAAGCATCCCCTACGATGGCACCGAGTCACCAACAACAGAGTTACAACTTGAGGCCTTTATGAATCAGTGTAGTAAATAAAGGATGCGTTGCATCCTTTATTTAAATACTAAGCACGAAATTCTAAATTCTAAACAACATTAAGGTAGAATTGTTTATAATTTGGTTTGGTATTTGGAAATTGTTTAGGATTTAGAAATTCGAATTTAGAAATTTCAAAACGAAAGGAGGTGATTGAGTGGGAAGCGTTAAGAAATGGCGTAAGAAGAAGATTAACAAACACAAACACAAAAAGCTTCGTAGAAGAATGAAGCATAAGAGATAAAATAAAAAGAGGTATTAGATGAAAGAAGAAAGACAGTTAAAAGAGAGGATTAAGCTTCTTGAAAAGGAGATTCAGACCTTAACCCTTGAGTTACAATCACTTTCTGAAAGGGTTGATGAGATAAATGATCTGAGGTTTGAATTAAAGGGGATAAAACTGTTTCTCAGCCAGCAGTATCCAGATTTTAAGAACAGGCTCCCAGAATTGATTAAAAAGCTAAAATCTGAAGCATAATAGTGTTTAGAGGGGAAACTGTCCAGTATATAGAAGGAAAAAAGGACCTGCCCCTTCTGGTTTTCATCCATGGCCTTGGCACAAACCATAAAATCTGGACAAACCCAGAAGAGGTAAAGATACTGGTTGGGAAATACCCCTTAACTTCCATCCTTACCAGGCCTCCATTAATAAAAAGAAAACCACCACCCATCTCCTTTGGACAGATACCAAGAAGGCTCAAGACCACCTATCACGACCTGAAGGATGAAGGGTTTCCCCTGTTGCTTTACTCTCAGAGGCGCTCAGCAGCTGGTTACAGGGTGCTGGTCAGGGAGCTTATTGAGATTTTAAACACTGTTAGCAGTGCTAAAAAAAGACCCATCCTCTTTGTCTGCCACAGCAGAGGTGGCCTGATTGCCAGGAAGGCTCTTGAGACAGAGAGACTTAACTGTATCGGGCTTATCACAATTGCAACACCTCACAGGGGAAGCAATATGGCAAGACTTGCTGAAAGCCTCTCGCTTATCCTTCCTGTGATTGAGCCCTTTGCAAAGAAAGGAAACCATAAAGGCTCAGAGAGTATTATAGAAAGAGTAAGGACAATCCTGAAAGGCAGGGCAGTTAAAGAGCTTCTTCCCGAATCAGCCTTCATAAAAGGTCTTGACAATTCCCTTTTAAAAAAGATAAAAACACTATCTATCGGAGGTACAGACCCTACCCTTCTTTGTATATACCGATACAACAGAAAAACAGGTGGCTACAAGCCTGTAATAAAAATACCAAACATATTGAATTCGCTGGTGCCTGGCGATTATCTGCCCGATGAGATAAAGCCAGGAAAGGGTGATTCCCTTGTAACAGCCGATAGCGCTATTGCACCCTATGCCATTGAGCATAGAAATTTCAGACTAAATCATGCTAAACTTTTATTTCATTCAGCACTAAGAAAGACGGTAAAGGATTTTATAGGGGAGATTTTATGAGTCCGCTTTATCTTGTGTTTTTCACGGTTGGGCTGCTCCTTGCTGTTGCTCTTGTACTTATAAGAAAAAGAGAAAAGGTTATAAATGACAAGACCTCTGGCTTTCTGAAGACCATCAGGGAGTTGAACATCCTCAATGAGCTTTCAGCCTCCCTTCATACTGCCCTTGATAAGGAAAGCATCTTTGAACAGATAGTCAACAAATCAAAGGAACTCCTCAGGGCAGAAAAGGCAGCTATCCTATTGATTGATAAATACAAAAGGGTTACCGATTTTTATACCTCCCTTGGAACAAGCAGCAATGAATGTAAGTGCTCTGTTCAGGGCACAATTAAAAAGGTCATAGATGACATGGCCACCTTGAGGACAAGGGACATAACCAAGCACCCGAATTTCAACTCCTTTCCCGAGGCTCACCCTGATATAAAATCCGTCTTAATGGTGCCTCTCCTTCTCAGGGGTGAACCCATCGGTCTTATCTGTGTAACAGACAAACTTGATGGTGATGAGTTCACCTCAGAGGATGAGGATATGCTTCTCAATCTTGCCTTCCACTCCGCACTGGCCATAGAAAAGGTTAAGCTTCATGAGGAGGTTCTGAAGATTGCTGCTACCGATGGGCTCACTGGGCTTTACAACCACAGAACCTTTCAGGAAAAACTCAAAGAAGAGCTTGAACGGGCAAGGAGGTTTAAGCACAAGGTGGCACTGGTGATGTTTGATATTGACCACTTTAAAGGTTTCAACGACACCTATGGTCATCTAAAGGGTGACGAGATACTTCAGAGGGTAGCCTGTATCATGACCGACAACATTAGAACCATTGACTTTGCCGCCCGATACGGTGGGGAGGAATTTGCCCTTATTCTGCCCGAGGTCTCCTACGATGGTGCAATGGTTGTTGCTGAGAGAATAAGAAAAAAGGTAGAGGAGCATGAGCTCAGTATAAATGGAGAGGCTGTTTCTGTTACAATCAGCGGTGGCATTGCTATATATCCAGATGATGCCACCACCCAGGAAGAACTCCTTGAAAGGGCTGACAAGGCCCTTTACCTTTCTAAACGGACTGGCCGTAACAGGATATCAACCTACCACGAATGATATCTCGCCAGAGAGGGTCTTTAACCTGCCTGATATGATAAGATATAGGGTTAGTTATCATGAAGGAGATACTTGAAAAGGCATTTAATGGAGAGCCCCTGGATATAGCAGAGGGCCTAAGACTTTTTGAAAGTGACCATCTGCACGAAATAGGCCTATACGCAAAGAAGCTCTCTGAAAGGCTAAACTCTGGAAGGGTCTATTTCGTTGTTAACCGCCATATAAATCCAACAAACATCTGTGTAAACCGCTGCCGATTCTGTGCCTTCAGCCGCTCAAAGGGTGAGACCGGTGCCTATGAACTAAGCATTGAGGATGTCCTTGAAAGGGTCAAGTCCTCACCTGCTGAACTTAAGGAGCTTCATATCGTAGGAGGGCTTCATCCTGACCGTGACCTTGGTTACTACGAAAAAATGCTCAGTGGGATAAAACAGCTTAGACCCCATGTCCATATAAAGGCCTTTACCGCAGTGGAGATTGATTATCTGGCAAGAAAATCATCCCTTACTGTTGAGGAGACACTGGCACGGCTCAAAAAAAGCGGTCTTGATGCAATGCCAGGGGGAGGGGCTGAGATTTTTAATGAAGAGGTCAGGGCACGGCTCTGCCCTGAAAAGATATCAGGTAAGAGATGGCTTGAGGTGCATCGCACAGCCCATAAGCTTGGTATCAGGACCAATGCCACCATGCTTTATGGCCACATCGAGTCTTACAAAGACAGGGTTGAACACCTGCTTGCACTGAGAGAGCTTCAGGCTGAAACAGGGGGCTTTCAGGCCTTTGTCCCCCTACCCTATCACCCTGAAAACACCTACATATCAACTCGCTTTCCTTCTGGTATAGATGACCTTAAGACCATTGCAATAAGCCGTCTGATTTTAAACAACATCCCCCATATCAAGGCTTACTGGATTATGCTCGGTGAAAAACTCACCCAGATAGCCCTCTGCTTCGGGGCTGACGATATAGACGGCACCGTTATTGAGGAGAAGATTACCCATTCTGCAGGTGCCCAGACCGAGGAGGGACTCACCAGAGAGAGACTGGTGGAGCTTATAAAACGGGCAGGCAGGGTCCCTGTGGAGCGGGATGCCCTGTACAATGTGGTAAGGATTTATACTTAGGAATGAAAAGAATAGAAAAAAAAGAGGCAGTGGAGCTATTGAGAAAAGATGACCTTCTGGAGCTTGGCCAGAGGGCAGATGAGGTGCGCAAAAAACTCCACCCCGAGGGCATTGTAACCTTTGTGGTTGACCGTAATATAAACTACACCAATGTGTGCATAAACCAGTGCAGGTTCTGTGCCTATTACCGTGAGCCTGACTCTCCTGATGCCTTTGTGCTTACAAAGGAAGAGCTTTTCAGAAAGATAGAGGAGACCCTGAAGCAGGGGGGCACCCAGATACTCCTTCAGGGAGGGCTTCACCCAGAGCTTGAGCTTGACTTCTACATAGATATGCTACGCTCTATAAAAGAGAAGTTTCAGATACATATACACGGCTTTTCACCACCTGAGATTAAATATATCGCCCAAAAGGCATCCCTCAGTGTGCTTGAGACCCTTAAGATACTTCATGAGGCAGGGCTTGACTCCATCCCTGGTGGAGGGGCAGAGATACTTTCAGACAGGGTTCGGGAGGTCTTGAGCCCGAAAAAGATTCGCTCCTCCGAGTGGCTTGAGGTGATGGAGGCTGCTCACAGCCTTGGCATGCGAACCACTGCAACCATGATGTTTGGTTCGGTGGAGACAGAGGAGGACATCGTGGAGCACCTTGATGCCATCCGTTCACTTCAGGACAGAACCAGCGGGTTTACCGCCTTTATTCCCTGGAGTTTTCAGCCAGCAAACACCGCTTTATACCGAGAGGGAAGAAGGCATTCATCGGCCTCTGCGGTTGAGTATCTGAAGGTGCTTTCCCTTTCAAGGCTCTATCTTGACAATGTAAAAAACATCCAGGCAAGCTGGGTCACCCAGGGGCTTAAGGTTGCACAGGTTGCCCTTCGTTTTGGTGCAAATGACTTTGGCTCAACCATGCTTGAAGAAAATGTGGTTAAGGCAGCAGGCGTAAGCTACAGAGTGAGCAAGGAAGACATCATCAATGCCATTAAGGCCGCAGGCTTCAGAGCAGCCCAGCGGGATACCTACTACAGGATAATTCAGTTTTTTGATGGGGAAGTGGTAAAAT
>CAZIIE010000072.1:0-7563 GCA_964539375.1 uncultured Nitrospirota bacterium
GTAGGCTAAAGGCTGAAGGCGAGAGGCTATAGATATAGTGGGTGAATGGGTGAAACAGGCTATAGGCTATAGGCGATAGGAGTTTGAGTGTTTAGTGTTTAGTGTTGAGTTTTAGGGGTTGGGAAATCAGAAGGAAGATTAACTCTGTGAACTCGGTGCACTCTGTGGTCGTTTTTTAGTTGTTTGGAAAATTAGGATTTGGAATTTGTTTAGGATTTAGTGCTTAGAGATTAGAATTTTTATTTTAATGCTCTGTGGTCTCTGTGGTTTAGTAATAACGGTAGTTTTGGAATTGGGAAATTAGAATTTGTGATTTGTTTAGGATTTAGGATTTAGAATTTAGAATTTTTTTAATAAGGGGGTATTATGAAAAACCTTAAGGGACAGGAAGGTTTTACTCTTATTGAGTTGATGGTGGTTGTGATCATACTGGGAATACTTGCCACCTTTTTAGTGCCAAAGATACTAAGCAGGCCTGAGCAGGCAAAGGTGGTAAAGGCAAAAAACGACATCAAGGCAATAGAGTCAGCCCTGAAGATGTTCAAGCTTGACAACGGCTTTTACCCCACCACCGAGCAGGGCCTGATGGCATTAATTAAAAAGCCAGACATAGAGCCTGTACCTGAGCATTACAATCAGGGTGGATATCTTGACTACAGCGAAGAGCCCCTTGACCCCTGGGGGCACAGGTATATCTACCGCAGCCCTGGTGATGAGGGTAGAGACTATGAGATTATCTCCTACGGTGCTGATGGAAAGCCCGGCGGCACAGGCTTTGATGCAGATATAAAGAGCTGGGAGATAAAGTAACAAATTCTAAGCACTAATCTCTAAATCCTAAACAGTATTAATGTACGCAATATAATATTTGAGAAATTGGAAAATTGGGAATTGAAATTTGTTTAGGATTTAGGATTTAGAATTTAGAATTTAGGATTTTCAAAAGGGGTTTATATAATGGAAGAAGAGATTGCCACTAAACAAGTAACCACAACATCTATAAAACAGTATCAGTCCTCCTCTGGTTTTACCTTTATTGAGCTGATGGTGGTGCTTGCCATATTATCGGTGGGTATGTTTGTGATAATGCCAAAGGTAGTTGGTGGAATGCTTGAGAAAAGTCAGCCCCTTACGGCTGAGCTGAACGCCCTGCTTAAGGAGGCAAAAAACAGGGCTGTTAAGGAAAGGGTGAGGGTGGATATACGATTTGTCCTTGGTGGAGAACACTACTTTTTTGATGACCATGAATACACCCTTCCAGGGGGAAGACAGCTTCAGAGGGCCTGGGTTAACGAGCATCAGGCTTCAGGCCTGGAGTTCAGCATCCATGCCTATCCTGCTGGAGTGTGCGACTACTTTGTATTGGAGCTTGGTGAAAAGGTAAAACTTAAAAGCAATCCTCTCTTATGTGAGGTAAGGGTTGAGACAGGTTAAATCAAGCAGAGGCTTTACACTCCTTGAGGTTCTGATTGCCACTGTGGTGCTTGCCATATCCCTTTCAGGTCTCTATGTGCTTTTACATTCAAGCATAAGGACTACCGATGCATTGCTTAAGGAGGTGGCTCTGCTTGAGGCATCAAATGACCTCCTTTATCGTGCCTACAGGGGAAGGATTACAAGCACTGAAATGGGTGAATTTGAGAGCCTCAGCGGTTACGAGGGTATCAAATACAGGATTGAAAGAAGACCCATCGGAATAGCAGATATTTATGAATATCAATTGAGATTAAAAAAGGATGGCAAAGAGGTTGTTTACCGTTACTATAAATAAAAGGGGATTTACCCTCGTTGAGGTGCTTATTGCCCTTTCTATTACTGCACTGGTGATAACTGGGCTTTATTCTGCCTTCTCCACAACCCTGAACACCGAGGAGGGTATTAATAGCAGGAAGGAGGGGCTGAAGGAGTATCTGGTTCTGTCGGAGCTTTTAAGGGCTGATATGAGAACCATGATAGACAACAGGGCTGAGATTAAGACAGGCCTCTACGGTGATACCCTCACACTTAATACAACCCATTCCCTCTTTTATGCCTCTTCAAAACCGGTAAGGGTCAGCTATTACCTGAAGGAGATAGAGGACAGGCTTGTGCTTTTCAGAAAAGAGCAGGAGCTTGATGGCACAGATATAATGGAGCTGAGGCTCCTTGAAGGGGTGGATGGCTTTGAGGCCCTCTTTAACATAAATGGGGAGTGGATAAGAAGGGAGGGTAAGGAAGATTTTGTCAGGATTGTTTATACTTACAGGGGTAAGAAATGGTCAGTGACAGCAGGAAAACTACTATAGGAAACAGGGGGGCGGTGCTTGTCACCGTGCTGCTGATGGTCTCTGCATTGCTCACCCTGACGGTGATGCAGAATGAAAGGGCATCGGCTGATTATGAGGCTGTCAGCAGGGTAAAGGGAAGGCTTCAGGGCTATGTTTACTGCTCAACCGCCCTTAAGGCCCTTGTGGAGATACTGAAGGAGGACGACAACCTCTATGATGGTCCTGACGAGTCCTGGGCGCAGCTACCAACCATCCCCACCGAGGAAGGCTTCCTGAGTATCAAGATAGTTCCGTTAAACAGCAGGATACCCCTTCTTAAGATAAATGACGAGGCCTTCTCAGAGAGGGTTGAGGATGCCCTGCTAAACATTAACCCTGATATGGATGTTGAGGCAATCAGGGAGCATCTGAGGTCAGTAAAACCTTACAGTGCCACTGAACTTTTTTTAAGGAGAGAGGCTTTCAATTTAAAGGCCTCTGACATGGCCTTTATAAACACTGAAGAGACCGATGGAAGGATAAACATCAACTTTGCCCCTGAGGAGATAATAAGGGCCTACCTGCCTGAGCTTGAGCCCTTCATTGAGGAGATTGTAAAATACCGTGAGGAGCACCCCTTTAAGGATATATCAGAGATAAGGAAGATCCCTGGTATAGATGACCAGCTTTACCTCTCTGTTC
This sequence comes from uncultured Nitrospirota bacterium, assembly GCA_964539375.1. Classification (GTDB taxonomy): domain Bacteria; phylum Nitrospirota; class Thermodesulfovibrionia; order Thermodesulfovibrionales; family JdFR-85; genus JAADIE01. Next base: position 2,949 of record CAZIIE010000072.1, read on the forward strand.
AGGGTCTTATTACTGTGAAGAGCCCTTTGCTTATTGTGCATGTGATTTCTGAAGTGGCTGATGAGGCTGTTGATGTGATTTCGGTCTTTCAGAAAGGTAGCAAAAGTGCCAGGATTCTAAAGTACTTTGAGGGAGCAAGATTTTTCTATGAAAAACCCTGATATTGTTTTATGCAAAGAGGACGAGATACTGCTACTGAGGGATGGCGCCGAAAGGCCCGAGCCTCTCACCCTTAAGTCTGTTCAGAACCTTCCAGCAGGGTATATACTGATACTTCCTGACAGCCTGATAAACCTTGTCTATACCGATATTGAGCCGATAAAAAGGAAAAAGCTTGCACCAATGGTGAGGCTTTACCTTGAGGGAATCTCACCTGAAAAGGAACTTTCCGAGGACGACTACGGCTACCTCCCCACAAAGCCAGTGATAGCCTTTTTCTACACCGACCGTTACAGAAAGACCCTTGAGAGACTTGGCAGTGTTTTTGAAAGGGCATCGGCTGTTACAGTGCCCTCTTTGATTGCCCTTTTATCAATCCAGGGAAGTTTTTATCTGAAGACCGAAAGGACATGCCTTATAAAGGATAACAGGGGCTTTGTCCATATCCATGGCGATGTGGAGGGGCTGGACCCATCATCTATAGAAAAGGTGATTGACCTTACAGGGGAGAACTGCCAGGAACTGGTAGGGATGGTCAGGGGATTGCTAAAGGGTGGTGCAATTAAGAGCATTGATATAAAATCCACTCAGGCTAAGGACAAAAAGGGGGTTTTTGCTCAAATCAAAAAGGACCTGCTATTCTGGGCTGTGTTATACCTTTTCCTCATAGCTGGGGTGATACTCAGGATTATGCCTGTAAAAAAAGAGATCGCTCTTTACCAGAGTGAGATACAGAGGATATACAGCAAGGCAGGTGTTTCAAAGGAGGCTGACCCCTACGGCATGCTTCTCTTTAAACTAAAAAAGCTAAAGGGTTCCAGAGAAAAGACAGTGGAGCCCATCAGGGTTTTGTATGCCCTTTCAGAAGCCTTTGAGGGTAAGGCGGTGGTTGAATCCATCAGCCTTGGAAGGGAATACCTGAGGATAAAGGGAAAGGCCAATGACCTTGAAGGTCTTGACAGGGCCATAAATCATTTGAAGGGAGCACTGAAGATTGACTTTAAGACAGAGGCTGCAAAGGTTGGTAAGGAGGGTGTGACCTTTTCAATATCAGGAAAGGTGAAGTGATGCACTACAGACTGGTTCTGACACTGATAGCAATAACCGTCTTTTTGGTCACCGCCCTTACGGGAAGGGGTGTGTTTAAGAGCACACTGGCAAAAAGGGATGAGGTAAAAGAGACCTATAAGAAGGTTGCCAGACTGGGCTCTGAGTATGAATATCTGAAAAAGAGGGCTGAAAAGAAAAGGGGAGGCTCTGTAAACACAGGTGTTCTTACCTTTATAGAGAATGTTAGCAGAGAGCTTGGCCTGACCGACCGTATTGGCTCTATTAAACCTGTGCCTGGTAAGAAGGAGCAGGTGGAGGTAAGCTATACCGAGCTTACCCTGAAGGAGATGGTTGATATATTTTCAAAGATTAGAAGCTTCAACAATCTGAGGATACTCAGTTTTTCAATCAAGAAACGCTTTGACAGGCCAGAGTTTGCAGAATTAAGGATACAGTTAGAAAAACTATGATGCAGAGACTGATACTTTTTGTCCTTTCCTTTCTCATTGGAATTTATCTTTTTTTCCCCTACAGGCTCTTCTACACAGGGCTTATTAAGAGGCTTGAGGGAAGGCTTCCTTCAAAGATTGATTACACAGTTGAGGATGCCTACCTTACAGGGCTTCGTTTAAAAAACCTGACAGTCAGGCTCAAACAGGGCGTTATCCACGAGGATGACCTTCTTGTAAGGCTCAACCCCCTTGGCCTGATGCTTGACCGTGACCTTTTGGCCCTGAAAAGAAAGGGGCTTTTTTTAAAGGTCAGAAACTCCTCCAGGGCATACCTGATTGAGGGAAGATTCAATAAATACCGTGACCCGAACCTGAAGGGAATTATAGATGGGGATTTTTCCATTGAGATTGGCCATGAAAGGGGAAATCTCCTTGGCGGGAGGATGGAGCTGGTCCTAAGAGACCTGAGGCTTCCAGGAAATAACCTCGGGTTTGATCGGGTAACCCTGAAGGGAAAGATTAAAGAGGGTGTGATAGAGATTGAAAGGCTTACTGCAGAGGGTAAAATAAGCGCCCAGATACAGGGAAGGATTTTTCAGGATACAGGGGATTTTCTTAACTCCAGGGCAGAGCTTTCAATAAGATACAGAATTGGTGAAGGCCCCCAGAGCACAGAGTTCAGGGGTCCCCTTTCAAGGCTTATGGTTTTTCAGTCACTGCTGTCACGGCCGTAGGTGTCATCAAACCTCACTATGTCATCCTCTTCCACATACTCACCGTTTTGAACCTCAATTATCTCAAGGGGTATCTTGCCAGGGTTTTCAAGCCTGTGCAGTGTGGACTTTGGCACATAGGCTGATTCGTTTTCATGGATGTAGATGTCCCTGTCACCAATCTGAACCTTTGCGGTTCCCTTTACCACAATCCAGTGCTCTGAACGGTGGTGATGCATCTGAAGGCTCAGTTTAGCCCCTGGCTTTACAACTATCCTCTTAATCTTATAGCGGTGACCCTCCTCAAGGATGGTGTAGTTACCCCAGGGACGGTATGTGGTGAGGTGTTCCTCTGCCTCCTTTCTGCCATCCCTTTTAAGGCTGCTAACCAGTTCCTTTACCCTCTGGGCCTCGCCCCTTTTTGCAATCAGTATGGCATCGCCTGTTTCCACCACAAGGAAGTCCTCAAGCCCTATGGTGGCGATGAGTCTTTTGTTTCCAAGAATCATGCTATTACGGGTGTTGACAGTAAGGGTATCTCCAGTGGTGACATTGCCCTCGCTGTCTTTTTCTGAAGACTCATATATTGCATCCCAGGAGCCAATATCGTTCCAGTAAAGCTCAAGGGGTATGCAGACAACCCTGTCTGACCTTTCAGCAACTGCATAATCAATGGAGATGTCAGGCATGCTGGAGAAATTCTCAACCATACCTTTGTAACCAAGCCTGTAGATATCCATTATCTCAGGTGCATGCCTTGAAAGTTCTTCAACCATTGTCCTGATACTGAAGGCAAACATCCCCGAGTTCCAGTAATAACCACCCTCTTTCAAGTATTGCTCAGCAGTTGCCCTGTCAGGTTTTTCAGTAAACCTTTCTACCCTGAAAAATCCCCTGTCTTCAGCACGAGCCTTTTCGTCTTTCCCTGTCTTCCTTTTGCCTTTTGCCTTCCTGTTTCTGACTTTAATATACCCATAGCCAGTCTCTGCTTTCTCAGGCACAACCCCGAAGGTGACGATGTGCCCTCTCTTTGCAGCCTCCTCTGCCCTGTTCAGGTAGGAGGCGAATTCCTCAGAGGGCCTGATTATGTGGTCTGAGGGGCTTACAAAGACCACCTCCTCTTCATCCACACCTAACACATCCAGACAGTAACGGATACCAAGGGCAATGGCAGGGGCGGTGTTTCTGCCCACAGGCTCAAGTATGATGTTTTCAAGCCCTGATAGCTCCTCCTTAATGTAGAACCTGTAGGCCCTGTTTGTCAGGACCACCAGGTCATCAATGCTAAGTTTCTGTAACAGCCTTTCTGCGGTCTGTTTAAGCAGGGATTCTCCACCGTTAATCCTTAAAAACTGCTTTGGAAAAGCCTTCCTTGATAGAGGCCAGAGCCTTGTGCCCGAGCCTCCTGCCAGAATCAATGCCTTCATATTGCCTCCAGTGCCTTTTTAAATTCTTCTTCCAGAAATTCCCTGTACCCTTTTAGGGCTTCCTCTGAGGTTGCCTCCACCCTCATCACCACAACAGGCTGGGTATTGCTTGTTCTCAGAAGTGCCCATCCCTCTGGAAACCTTACCCTCACACCATCAATGGTGTTAATCTGAAGGACATCATAGGGGGCAGTGCCATCTTCTCTGTATCGCTGAAACTCGCTGACCACCCTTTCCACCACAGGTACCTTTTTGTCCTCATCGCAGGGTATCCTGATTTCAGGGGTGAAGTAAAGCTCGGGCAGGTCTGAAAGAAGCTCATCCAGGGTTTTTGCTGTCCTTTTCATTATCTCCACAAGCCTGACCGTGGTGTATATTGCATCATCATAACCAAAGTAACGGTCTTTAATGAATATATGGCCGCTGAACTCACCTGCAAGGGCTGCCCCCTCGGTGCGCATCTTTTCCTTTACAAGGGAGTGGCCTGTCTTCCAGAGGATTGGAGTGCCACCTCGGGCCTTAATGTCATCAAAGAGCAGGTCAGAGCACTTAACATCAGCGATTATTTTTGCACCAGGGTTACGGCTCAGGATATCCCTGCTCAGGGCAATCATCAGTCGGTCACCCCAGATTATCCTTCCCTCCGAGTTTACCACACCGATACGGTCGGCATCGCCATCGTAGCCCACACCAAGGTGGGCATGGTTTTCACGGGTGGTTTTTATCAGGTCCTGAATGTAATCAACCACCGTTGGGTCAGGATGATGATTGGGAAACCTGCCATCAGGCTCTGAGTATAGCTCCACCACCTCGC
>CAZIIE010000073.1:0-7525 GCA_964539375.1 uncultured Nitrospirota bacterium
TCTATATCGTAAACATGATGCTTCTTTACATGATGAGGTAACTGAAAGGGTTATGGGTTTGCCATCAGGTATTCCATCCTTTTACAGACAAGACACTCCCCAAACTCCTCCTCCCCATCTTCCCATCGGATAACCTTTATAGAGGCATTCCAGCATACAGGGCAGAGTATGAAGTAGGATTCACCAAATCCCTTTTCGTTGCTATACCTTAGTGTTGAACTGCTGCTCATACTATAATAATAACCTATTTCACTGGCATTGTGCTTTTTCGCCCCTTGACCAACCCTTTGTTCACTTCGTCAATTCAATGTCACAATAACCCTCTCCTTTATAAGTCATTAAATTGACAAGCCACAATAACCCCTTGTCTTTTAAGCATTTTTTAAACAGGCATAATCTTTGAATATAGCCTTACAAGTGAAGCTCACTGACCATAGTGCAGAGCTTCCATTACTCAAAGGGGCTTAGCCCCTTTGGAATCCTGATATGGAGGTAAAGGAAAATGGCAGATGAGGAAAAGGAACAGCAGGAAGCACAGGAGGAACAACCAAAAAAGAAGGGAAAATCCAAGCTCCTTATAATCATAATCCTTGCGGTGGTCTTACTGGGTGGAGGCGGTTTCTTTGCCTACACAAAATTTATTGCAAAGCCCAAGGAGGCAGAGGCAAAGGCAGAGGAAAAGAATCAGGAAGAGGTAGTAAAAGAGGAACAACCTGTTCTCTTTGCCCTTGACCCCTTTGTGGTAAACCTCTCGGACCGGGGCAGGTTTCTGAAATGCTCAATGCAGCTTGAACTGGTTGACAAGAGCTTTGAGGAGATGGCAAAGGAGAAAACACCCCACATAAGAGACGCAATAATCACCCTGATAAGCAGCAAAACTGCTGACTCCATCACCACAGCAGAGGGAAAGTTTCAGCTAAAGGATGAAATCCTTATGAGGGCAAATGCATCGGTTGGCAAGGACATTTTTAAGAATGTCTACTTTACCGATTTTGTAATGCAATAAAGGAGAGACCAATGAGCGATATCCTTTCGCAGGATGAGGTTGATGCATTGCTTCAGGGTGTGGAGGAAGGCGAGGTAAATACCGAGCCAGAAAAAGCTCCATCGGAGGGCATACAGCCCTTTGACCTGACATCGCAGGCACAGATTATACAGTCCAGTCTGCCAGGTCTTGAAAGCATTAACGAGCATTTTTCAAAGATTCAGAAGGTCTCCATCTCAAACTTTATCAACCAGATAATCAAGATAAATCCTGAGGGTATTAAGTTTACCAAATATGGAGAGTTCATGCAGTTTTTACCAGTGCCTTCAAGTATCAATATCATTGAACTAAAACCTCTGCCAGGGAAGGGTCTTGTGGTGTTTGAAGCAGGGCTGGTCTTTGCCATACTGGAGTTTTTCTTTGGCAGTCCTGGTTCATCGGAGATAAAGACAGAAAATCGCCCCTTTACAGCGCTGGAACAGAGGGTGATAGCCCGCCTTCTTGATATCTGCCTTAATGATTACAAAAATGCCTGGGCTCAGATCAGTGAGATACACCCTGTGTGTCTCGGTTCAGAAACAAACCCAAACTATGTAAACATACTGAATGCCTCGGATGTGGTGATAAAAAGCAGCTTCAGTATTGAGTTTGGAGAATTTGTCGGAAAGTTTCACATTGTGCTCCCAAATGTGATGTTAGAACCTGTGAAGGAGCAGCTAAACTCCGGTGCACTCGGTAACGACAGAGCTTCCGAGGACAGTCAGTGGGAAAGAAAGTTACTTAACAATCTCTATAACACCTATGTCGGAATATCGGTTGAGATAGACCGCATAGAGCTCCCGGTGCGTGACATCCTGAACCTTCAGACCGGAGACATCATTGCTCTTGGAAAGTCAATGACCGATGAGTTCACCCTTCGTGTGGAAGGAGTGGAAAAGTTTTACTGTCTGCCTGGTTACCATCACGGGAGTCAGGCAGTAAAGATAACAAGGCCTATTGAATTAAACGGTATGGAAAGGAGTGAAAAAAATGGCTGATGAGGAAAAAACCCAGGTAGCAACCGAAGAGGCTCCAAAGGAGCCTGAGGAGGCTAAATTCTCAGAGTTAAAGGGAAACGGAGAAGGCACTGAGACCACAAGGGATATAAACTTCCTGCTTGACATTCCCCTTGAGGTAACAGTGGAGCTTGGCAGAGCAAGGATACTTATTCAGGACCTCCTTAAACTCGGACACGGCTCGGTGATTGAGCTTGACAAGATTGCTGGTGAACCAATGGAGATACTGGTAAACAACAAACTTATTGCAAAGGGTGAGGTCGTGGTTGTCAATGAAAAGCTCGGCGTCAGGCTTACCGAGATAATCAGTCCTGAAGAAAGGGTAAAGAAACTAAAATGAGTGGTGAGCTTATAAAAATAGGTCTTTCCCTTGCCTTTGTGCTGACCCTTATACTCGTTGGCTTGAGGATATTTCTCGGCAGGGTATCATCATCGCAGAACCACCTTATTAAGACCCTCGGTTTTCTTAACCTTGGTCCGAGAAAGGCAATCGCCGTTGTAAAGGCAGGTAAAGAGGTAATACTAATAGGGGTCACAGCAAATGACCTTAAACTGATCAAGGCCTACCCTGAGGATGCCTTTTCAACAGAGCTTGAGGCACTGAAAAACAATATCTCAAAAATAAAGGGGCTTAAAGAGGCATTGAGGAGTGAAATAAAATGAGGCTGTTGAGGTGTTTCAGCATAATATTAATTTTTATCCTTTTCATATCCAGTTCAGCCTATGCCTTTGACCTCAAGGATGTGGACAGCCCTCTTGTTAATCTCTTTATTTTTCTCACCATCCTTACCTTTGTGCCTGCCATACTCATTATGTTTACCTCCTTTACAAGGGTGGTTGTGGTGCTTGGTTTTCTGCGTCATGCCATAGGCGGGCAGCAGATACCACCCACTCCTGTTATCATTGGTCTTTCGCTGTTCCTTACCCTTTATATAATGTCGCCTGTTGTGGACAGGATTCAGGCCGAGGCATTAAACCCCTATCTTGAAAACCAGATACCCTTTACAGAGGCACTTAAGAAGGCAGAGCCAACCATAAAGGGCTTTATGCTGAGACAGACAAGGGAAAAGGATATAAAGCTCTTTGTCAACCTTGCAAAACTTAAAAGGGTCAAATCTCCTGAAGAGCTACCTCTCAGGGTGGTAGTGCCTGCCTTTGCAATAAGTGAGCTAAGGACAGCCTTTGAGATAGGTTTTCTCATATATCTGCCCTTTCTTGTAATTGATATGGTGGTCTCAAGTGTGCTCCTTTCCCTTGGAATGATGATGCTACCACCTGTGCTGATCTCTCTGCCCTTCAAACTCCTGCTGTTCGTCCTTGTTGATGGATGGAACCTTATGGTTGGCTCTCTGGTAAGGAGTTTTCAATGACCGTAGAGCTAATGAAACATATTTCTGCTGAGGTGTTTAAGACCATGCTTCTGGCATCAGGGCCTGTGCTCCTTGTAAGCCTTCTTGTGGGTGTGATTATAAGCTTTATTCAGGCTATCACCCAGCTACAGGAATTCACCATCACCTTTGTTCCGAAGATAATCGCCGTGTTCCTCTGCCTGCTCTTTTTCATGCCCTGGATATCCAATGTGCTGATTGATTTTACAAGAAACATAATCAACAACATACCAGCCTATATAAAGTGAGGAGAGATGCTTGAGCAAATCGGCATAAAGAACAACGAACTGGTGGCCTTCCTGATGGTGCTACTGAGGGTCTCCATTGTCCTGGTTGTGCTGCCTGTTTTTGGCTCAAAGTCCTTTCCAGCCCAGTTCAGGATAGGGCTTATATTAACACTGTCTCTTGCCCTTACCCCCTTTGTTGAGGTCAGGGCTGATGTGGATGACATTGCCATGCTCGTTGTAAGAGAGACCCTTTTTTCCATCACCCTTGCACTGATGGTAAGGGTGCTGTTTTTTGCAATAGACACAGCAGGGCAGGCAATCAGCACAGCCACTGGGATGTCCATGGCCAATGTGTTCAATCCCGAGATAGGCCAGTCCACAGAGATATCCCGATTCTACAGCATAATTGCGATATTTCTGTTTTTTGCCCTTGACATGCACCACTACTTTATCTATGCGCTTGCAAAAAGTTTCCACTTTGTGCCGGTTGGCACTGCTGACATTGGCTCTATTGTGAAAACCGGTATATCCCTTGGAGAAAAGATCTTTGTGCTTGCCGTAAAACTTTCAGCCCCTGCCATCACAATTGTGCTTATAACAAACATACTTCTTGGCATACTCTACAAGCTGATTCCCCAGTTCAACATATTCTTTGTTGCCTACCCTCTCTATCTTGCCCTTGGTTTTCTGATAATCCTGTTAACAATACCAATGGTGGTGGTTCTTATAAACGGCTACTTTTCAGACATGAAAAGCGGACTAAATAACCTCTTGTTCACAGGAGGCATGAGATAGATGGCTGAAGACCAGGAAAAAACCCAAAAAGCGACCCCCCGAAGAAGGCAAAAGGCTCGGGAGGAAGGTCAGGTAGCAAGGAGCAGGGAGCTAAGCGGTATGCTTGCCTTTGGCGGAGCTGTACTGTCCTTTCTGCTTCTTGGTCACTACAGCATACAGAGGCTTTTAAAGGTTCTCTATGAGGGCTTCAGCTTTACAAAGGGCACTGACCTCTTTAATCGGCTGAACAGTCTCTCCATTGAGGGTATGCTTGCCCTGATGCCAGTGCTCCTATTCACCCTGGTGATGGGTGTTGCTGGCAGCCTTATTCAGGGTGGCTTTGTCTATAAGCCCTTTAAGATTAACCCCTCTTCATTAAATCCTGTTGAAGGTATTAAACGGCTTTTCTCACCCAATGCTGCATTAGACTTTCTTAAAGGTCTTGTGAAGTTTGTGGCAGGGGGATTAATACTCTATCTGATAATAAAGAAAATCCTCCCCGTAGTGGTCACCCTCTTTTTCCTTGATGTCCGTCAGATGAGCCTAACCATGAAGGACCTGCTGCTATACACCCTCAAGGTCAGCTTCATCGCCTTTTTCATGATCTCCTTCCTTGATTATGTGAATGAAAAATGGAGATTTGAGCGCTCTCTCAGGATGAGCAGAGAGGAAATTAAGGAAGAGTTCAAGGAAACTGAGGGTGACCCACAGGTCAAATCCCGAATAAGGAGCATCCAGAGAGAGATGGCACGAAAGAGGATGATGCAGGAGGTTCCAAAGGCCACAGTGGTGATAACAAACCCAACCCATATTGCGGTGGCGCTGAAATATGAGAGAGGACAGAAAGGGGCTCCCACAGTGGTGGCAAAGGGAGCAGGCTTTGTGGCTGAAAAGATAAAGGAGATTGCCCAGCGCTATGATGTGCCAATCGTTGAGGACAAACCCCTGGCAAGGGCACTCTTCAAGCTTGAACTCGGCTCTGAAATTCCCGAATCTCTCTACAGGGCTGTGGCAAGGATACTTGCCTACATTTACAAACTGAAAGGGGTTGGACTATGAACTGGTTAACGCTTCTGAGAAAGAGAAGTGATGTGCTACTCGGCATCAGTGTGATAATGGTGCTTGGCATTATGCTCCTTCCAATGCCCTCCTTTGCACTGGACATACTGCTTTCCATATCCATCTCTGTTTCGGTGGTTGTGCTTCTTACATCGGTTTACATCAAAAAACCCCTTGACTTTTCGGTATTTCCCTCCCTGCTTCTGATTGTAACCCTTTACAGGCTTTCGCTGAACATTGCAACCACAAGGATAATACTTTTAAGGGGAAGCGAAGGACCCGAGGCAGCAGGCAGGGTAATAAAATCCTTTGGAAATTTTGTGGTAGGTGGTAACTATGCGGTCGGGCTTATCGTGTTCCTGATACTGGTAATCATAAACTTTGTTGTTATCACAAAGGGTGCAGGCAGGATTGCAGAGGTTGCAGCAAGATTCACCCTGGATGCCATGCCTGGCAAACAGATGGCCATTGATGCTGACCTCAACACTGGCCTCATAGATGAGACAGAGGCACGAAGAAGAAGGGAATTGATTGCCCAGGAGGCAGACTTCTATGGTGCAATGGATGGTGCAAGCAAATTCGTCCGCGGAGATGCCATTGCAGGTCTAATAATCACGGGCATAAACATACTGGGTGGCCTCCTGATAGGTATCCTGCAGAAGGGAATGCCCATAGGTGAGGCAGCCCAAACCTACACCATTCTGACCATAGGTGATGGTCTGGTTTCCCAGATACCAGCCCTTCTGGTATCAACATCAGCAGGAATTATTGTAAGCCGTGCTGGTAGTGAGGCAGACCTTGGTGAGGAGTTCACCCGACAGGTGTTCGTTAATCCAAAGGCGCTCTCAACCGCATCGGGTATACTGTTTATGTTAGCCCTTGTGCCAGGGCTTCCCCATATACCTTTTTTCATAATTTCCCTGACCGCTGGCTCCTTAGCCTACCTTATGGCAAAAAGACCAGTGGAGGAAGAGGCAGTCCCTGAACAGGAAAAGGAAGAAAGCACAGAGGAACCACCCATTGAGTCCTATCTGGAGATTGACCCGCTTAGTCTTGAAATCGGTTACGGTCTGATAGCACTGGTAGAAGAGCCAGGTGGACAGCTGCTTTCAAAGATAAAGGCAATGCGTCGTCAGATTGCCCAGGAGCTTGGTTTTGTAATCCCCTCAATCCATATAAAAGACAACCTCCAGCTGAGACCCCACGAGTACTCCTTTCTGATAAAGGGAATTGAAATAGCACGTGGAGAGCTACTGGTAGGCAAATGGCTTGCTGTTGCTTCAGAGGAAAAACATGAAAGCCTTGATGGTATCCCCACAAAAGAGCCAGCCTTTGGCCTTCCTGCCTACTGGATAGACGAACAGCTTATTGAGGATGCCCAGCAGAAGGGCTTTACAGTGGTTGACCCATCCACAGTGGTGGTAACCCATCTTACGGAGCTTTTAAGAAAACATGGCTGGGAGGTGCTTACCAGGGCTGAGGTGCAGAACATTCTTGACGGTGTTTCAAAGGTCTATCCAAGGATTGTGGAGGAGCTTGTACCCAATGTACTGCCCCTTGGCACTGTGCAGAGGGTTCTTCAGAACCTGCTAAAAGAAAGGGTTCCAATTAAAGATATGATCACCATACTTGAGACCCTGTTAGACCATGGCCAGAGCATAAAAGACCCTGAGGTTCTTACCGAGGTTGTAAGACAGTCTCTCGCAAGGGTGATTACCCGTCAGCACATGCTACCTGATGGCACTGTTCCGGTCTTTACCCTTGACCCGAGATACGAAAAGGAGGTGCTTCAGAGCATGCAGGAAGGCACAGGACTTAAACCAGCCCTGATACAGAAACTGATGAGGTCTATTGAATCTGCTGTAAACAAAACAGGTTCTAATAGCATCCAGCCTGTCATAGTATGTTCACCTCAGGTTAGAAACCACCTCAGGCGTATAGCAGAGCGTATAATGCCCAACCTTTCAGTCCTTTCAAGTGCTGAGCTTTCGCCTGAGGCAAAACTATATTCACTGGGGATGGTGAGCTATGAAGATT
>CAZIIE010000074.1:0-7522 GCA_964539375.1 uncultured Nitrospirota bacterium
CCAAACATCATTGAGCGGGTAAGCTCTGAGGCAAGTAGCAGTTGTATCAGGGACATAAAAAAGACCTGAAGCGGGTCCCAGGGGTCTTTGATGTCAAAGCTCTTCAGGCTATGAAAAAGAAGGCTTAAATGGGCAACCCCCACGATTATATCTCCTGAAAGCAGGAAGGCATCCAGTAAAAAGACCATCAGTACAATGGTTGAGCCTGTGCCTATCAGATACCTGTTTGCCTGTGCCTTACCCTTTAATGCCCTTATGTAACCAATTATGAAGGCAGCCCCTGGAAAGAGAAAAAGGGGATTTATCTGGCCTGTTACAACAAGGCTCAGGTTGCCAACAAGGGCAACAAAAAAGGTTAAAGCCTTATAACCTGTTGGCATAGTAAACCTTCTGTGCTCCTAAGGTCACCTGAGAAAAGGGCGAGTAAGGAGAAGAAAGGATTGCCACCACTGCACCCTTGGCTAATTCCTCTCTCTGGCAGTTTATCTCCCTTTCCATCTTTATTATGGCAAGCAGGTCAAGACATTTAAAGAGCTGTTCCATCCCTGTGCCAAAGGGTATGGTCTTTTTGCAGGTAATAAGTCTCAAAGGATATCCGTAGGTGATAGCCCTGTAGCATATTGACGCAGCAAGACTTACAGCCCTTTCAAAACTTTTCCGGTCCTCATAGGGGGTGTTGTCAAAGAGCAGGGTCAACTGCTGAGCCCTTCCCTGATAGAACTCTCTGACCATCAATTTCCCCTGCTTTGCAGTGGCCTTCCAGTGAACAAGCTTGAGTGAATCTCCCCTCTGATACTGTCTTATCGTTGAAGCCTCCTCTGTTTCCATACCCCTCAGGTGCGATTCCCCTGTGTCTCGCAGTGAAAAAAATAACTCATCCTCCACTGGCACTATCTCAGGATAGACAAGCACCGTCCTTTCACCCTTCACTGGGAGTTTTAGTTCAAAGAAAATAAAGGGGAAGGAGGTGCTTAACTGAAGGGATGAAAGACTGAAATAGCCCCTTTTTTCAAAGGTCACCCTTCGGGAAAATTTCCTGCATTCACCAGGGCCAAGCCTGTCAAAATAGATACCCCCATTGACAAGACCAGCAAGGTCAAGCCTTATGGAGTAGGAAGGCAATAGGGACTTTCTATTACACACCTCTATTGTCAGGAAGGTTTCCGCCTTCGCATAAACAGGCTCTTCAATTTCTATCTCAAGCTGAATACCTCTGAGGGTCAGGTAGGGAAGAAGCACTGACAGAACAAAAACAGAAAAAAGCATGGCAAAGATGAGATACATGAGATTGTTACCTGTATTGAGGGAGGCGAAACCCACTATCAGGACTGCAAGAACAAATCTCTTTCCCTCTCTTGTTGCCTTCAGTCTCACACTGGTACAGCCACCTTTGAGGTTATCTCCTTGACCAGTTCCTCAGCATCTCTGATATAAGTCCTGGTCTTTAGAATAATCCTGTGCCCAAGAACCATCGGAGCAAGGCTCTTTACATCATCAGGCACTACATAATCCCTGCCATTAATCAATGCCATAGCCTTTGATGCCATCACCAGAAACTGAGCACCCCTTGTGCTCGCCCCGAGCCGTATCCTCTCATCAGTTCTTGTTGCCCTTACAATCTGAAGTATGTAGTCGTATAGACTGTCATCCACATGGACCCTTGAGACCCTGTTCTGGGCATCAATTATCTGCTGCCTTGATACCACAGGCTCAATTGACTCAAGGAACTCAAAGTCTCTGAGCTCTTTAAGGGCCTGCTTTTCGTCTTCATACTCAGGATAACCTATCCTCATGTGCAGCATAAAACGGTCAAGCTGGCTTTCGGGCAGCGGAAAGGTGCCGTGGTATTCCACAGGGTTTTGGGTTGCTATCACCATAAAGGGGGTAGGGAGCCGGTAGGTTGTTCTGTCTATTGAGACCTTTCCCTCGTTCATTGCCTCAAGAAGTGCTGACTGGGTCTTGGGATTTGTGCGGTTAATCTCATCGGCAAGCACAATGTTTGCAAACACAGGGCCAGGGGTGAACTCAAACTCCCTCTTTTCCTGATTGTAGATATGCACACCCAGTATATCTGAGGGCAGCAGATCACTGGTAAACTGTATCCTCTGAAAGGTGCAGTCAGTTGCCCTGGATAGGGCAAGGGCAAGGGTGGTTTTTCCCACACCAGGGACATCCTCAATAAGTAGATGCCCCCTTGCAAGAAGTGTAACTATGGCAAGTCTTACTACATCCCTCTTCCCCTTCAGTACTGAAGAAAGAAGCTGCTCTAAACTATCTATCCATTTCATCTCTTAAGGCCGAGGCCTCTTAAAATCCCCTTAAGGTCAATCTGTTTTCCTGTAAGCTCTCTAATCAGTTTTATCTTTTCAGGATGGCCTATGCCTGCACGGCCATAAAATCGCTCAATCCTGTCAACCACCGTAAAGGTATCGTGTCTTACCGATACTATGGGAACACCCTTTAGCTTTGCCTTCCCTATAATAACATCATTTGGCTGAAGCCCACCAGTCAGTATGATGCATCGGGTTGATGTCTCAAGTGCGGCAAGCTGTATGTCTGAGCGGTGTGCACCTGTGATTACTGCCTTGTTGGGGGTCTTTTTAAAATACTTCATGGCCTCATCCACATCCATAGCACCTACCAGATAGTTTTCAACCAGTGCCTCAATGCCCTCTTCACAGCAAAGCACCCTGCCACCAAGTAGCCTGCTAAGTTCTGCCACAGTGGGCGCTGCCAGTATGCTCTGATAGGGCAGAACCCCGAAAACATTAACCCCCTTCTTTTTAAGATAGGGCAGTACCTTCTCTTTAATATACCTTAGCTCATCCTTTCTTACCATGTTTAGGACCACACCAAGAAGCCTCTTTCCGAAAAACTCTCTGGCAAAGCTGATGGTATCAAGGCTTGCCTCTCTCTGCCAGGCCTCAACCAGTAAGAGTGAGGCATCGGTGGAGGTGAGTATCTGGTTCATATCCATCTCCACTGTGGCAGCCTCCTGGAGGGTTGAAGCCCCTGAGATGACCAGTAACTGCCTGTCCGCCTGCGCCTTAAGGGCATTAAGGAGGCGTTTTTTGACTGTCCCCTTCCTTGCCCCTATCTCCTTTTGCAGACTATCATAGCCCCTTACATAGGGGCATATCTGCTCAGGTGTAAGCTCAAGCGAGAGAAGTTCTTTAAAAAGCAGGGAAACCTCATCCACCACCTTTCCCCTTCTGGTAACAGGGTTTGTGCCAACAGGCTTTAGAAATCCGATATCAATGCCCATCTCTTTAAAGAGAAGACAGAGACCAAGCGAGAGCATGGTCTTACCAGAACGGCTGTTTAATGAACCAACATAAAGGGTTTTCATCCTTTACCTCCCTTGAGGATTATCCTTGCATCAAGTGCCCAAACCCCTTCAGGTTTGACCACCAGCGGGTTTATATCAAGCTCATGTATCTCTGGAAAATCGGTCACCAGTTGGTTTACCCTGAGAAGCGTCTCAACAAGACCATCCATATCAACAGGTCTTTCACCCCTTGTGCCCTTTAGCAGGGCATAGGAGCGTATCTCGGTGATCATCTCCCTGACCTCACTCTCTGTAACTGGGATGACCCTGAAGGAGACATCCTTCAGCACCTCCACATATATGCCACCAAGGCCAAACATAAGCATATGACCAAAGGTGCGGTCATAGGTGATACCGATGATGACCTCCTTTCCACCCTTTATCATCTCGTAGACATTAACACCTCTTATCAATGCATCTGGCACAAGTCTGTGTGCCGAGGTGGTTATCTCCTGGAATGCCTCATAGACCTCCTTCTTTGATGATAGCCCCACCTTCACACCGCCCACATCGGTCTTATGCAGTATGTCAGGCGATGAGACCTTCATCACCACAGGAAGCCCGATCTCCCCTGCAATCTTTACTGCCTCCTCAGGGCTTTTTGCCAGTGCCTGTCGGGGGAAGCCAAAACCATAGGCCCTGAGGCACTGTCTTGCCTCATCCTCACCAAGCTCATATCTGCCAGCCCTGAGGCTCTCTTTAAATACCCTCCTTACTGTAGCCCTGTCAACAGAAAACCTCTTCTGTCTCTCCTTTGGCCTTTTTCGCCAGAGCGAAAACCTTACCAGCTCTTTATAAGCCCTTATGGTGTCTTCAGGGTAGGAGTAATTGGGTATGCCCTCGGTATTTAGTATCTCAATGGCCCTTTCCACACTTATGCCACCCATAAAGGTTGTGACAATAGGAATCTTTGTCTTCCTTGAAGCCTGAACCACCTTCTTGGCAACCCCCTCAGGATTGGTCATTGCCTGAGGGGTAAGGATAACCACAATTCCGTCTATCCCCTTTGCTCTGGTAGCCACCTCAAGCACTGCCTCGTAACGCTCAGGGCCTGCATCACCGATAACATCTATCGGGTTATAAAGGGATGCATTGGAGGGAAGGCTCTTTCTCAGTCTGTTAATAGCAGTTCTGTTGAGATAGGGAAGTTGAAGGCCAGCCCGTTCAGCATGGTCAGCTGTGATAATGCCAGGGCCACCAGCATTTGTAACTACCAGTATCCTTTCTCCCCTTGGAAGCCTTCCGTAAACAAATATCCTTGCAAGCTCAAAGAGCTCCTTTACACCCTCTGCCCTGATAACGCCTGTCTGGCGGAAGGCAGCACTGAAGGCGGTGTCAGAGCCAGCAAGAGCCCCTGTGTGGCTTGATGCAGCACGGGCACCTGCCTGTGTTCCACCTGATTTTATCAGTATGATGGGTTTTTTCTTTGTGCATCTACGGGCAACCTCTATAAACCTTCTTCCCTGAACCACATCCTCTATGTATCCAAGTATCACATCTGTTTCAGGGTCATCCATGAGATACTCTATGAAATCGGTCTCATTGAGGTCTGCCTTGTTTCCAAGGCTTATGAACTTTGAAAAGCCAATCCTGTTTGATATGGCCCAGTCAAGCACTGCCACACCAAGGGCTCCTGACTGGGAGAAGAAGGCAATCCTGCCAGGCGGTAGCATGAGATTGGCAAAGGTGGCGTTCATTGAGTTTGAGGTGTTTATAACACCAAGACAGTTGGGCCCCAGTATCCTGGTTTTACCCCTTCGGGCTATCTTCTTAAGCTCCTCTTCAAGTTTTGCGCCATCTCCACCCACCTCCTTAAACCCGGCAGATATAACCACACAGACCTTAACCCCCATCTGCTCGCACTCTCTTATGGTCTGAAGGGAAAGCTTAGCAGGTATGGATACAACCACCATGTCAGGAGGTGGGCTTATCTCTGTTAGTGACCTTGCAACCTTGAGGCCCAGTATCTCACCACCCTTTGGATTTACTGGGATTACCTTTCCTTTGAAGTTAAACCTGAAAAGATTGTTGACTATGCTGTAGCCAACCTTGGAAGGGTTATGAGAGGCTCCCACCACTGCCACGGAGCGGGGATTAAAAAGAGCATCAAGCATTTAGCCTCCTTCAGGTTTTCCCTCGGTAGGTCTCTTAAATTTCGGCACAGGAAGATACTCAACTGTGGGCTGTCTTCTGATTGGCTGCCTATAGAGTGACATGAGCTGGTAAATCTCTTCAGGCATCTCTGTATTTACATTAAGACCCAGTTTTCTTGCCTCCTCAGCTGTTATTGGATAATCATGGGTCCATCGGCCCTCAGACAGCATCTTTGCAAGCTCCTTTGCCTTTTCATCAGGATATCTATCCTTAAGTAAAAAATAAACCTGCTTCTGTAACTGCTCAATGGCCTTTCTGCCAACATCTGCCAGCACAAGGGTTCTGTCATCTATCTCTGATATCGGCTTTTTCTCTATAATCTTTAATAGCGAGGCAGCAGGAAACTCACCAATCTGCGGGTCCACAGGCCCGAGCACTGCATGCTCACCCATCACAATCTCATCTGCAGCAAGGGCTATCAGGGTGCCTCCAGACATGGCATAATGGGGCACGAATACAGTTACCTTTCCTGGATGAAGCTTTATTGCATGGGCAATCTGATAGGAGGCAAGCACAAGCCCGCCTGGGGTATGAAGGATTATGTCAAGTGGAACATCAGGGTCAGTCATGTGTATGGCACGGATAACCTCCTCAGAGTCATGGATGTCAATGTAACGTAGAAGGGGAAACCCAAGTAGACTCATGGTCTCCTGCCTGTGAATAAGAAGAATCACCCTTGAGCCGCGCTGCTTTTCTATCTTTGCAATCATCCTCTGCCGTGCCGACTCAAGCAGCTTCTGCTTTATCACAGGCTGAATAGCTGTAAGCATAAAGAAAAGCCAGAAAAGATTCATAAAATCCATAATTAAACTCCTTTCATCCTTTCAAACCCAATTTCCTTTAGTTCCACTTCGTAAGTGGAACTAATTGGCCAGATTGTCTATTATGTTTTTAAATTATAATACAAAAAATTCCAGATGAATAGAGGTGGGGGGAAGAAAAGGCAGAGGATTTAATTTAAAAGAGCCCGACCACCTGGTCTTCTTCAAAAATCAGGTCAATTAGCTGGTCCCAGTTTATGGTCTTTATGCCCCTTTTTATATCCTTAAGCCCCCTCATCTTGAGGTCCTCTTCCACTGCATAGACAGTGCCACAGAATCCATCAAGCATATCATTAAGGGCAAAGTAAACACCGTTTTGAAGGAGGACCAGATCAGCCGAGGCATCCATGGCTAACTTCAATGCCCTTTTTCCATCAGGTGTATCAGGCGGACTTTTAATTATAACAAGCAAGGTAAGCTCCTAAAATATCATTACTGTATCTGACTCTTTAATAACTTCAGAGACCTCATAACTGCTTATCACATTAACCCCTTCTATGAGCTGTTCCTTCTCAACCTGCTGTTCCTTAAGCGATACTTTGTCAACATAAACATCCACCCCCATATCAATCAACTCTCTTATCCCCTCCTCAATACTATTGTACTCAGTGTCTGATACATCCTGTCCCTTAAGGGCACTCAGAGTGCCTCCATTAAGAAGTATCAACCTAACGGTCATATCCTCAGTAAGCCCACCCAGGCAGTGACGCACAGCCTCCGAAGCATCCACCGTGCCATAGGGTGGTTTTGTTAGAACTATACTTATAGTACCCATAGAAAACCTCTATCAGGCTCTGAAGTTTAAAAAGATTGGTTTTTTCTTGATCACATTATAAAGCCCCTTCAGGGAGCTTAACTCACCTGCCATCTTGTCCTCAGCCACAAGACCGCGGCTTTGAAAACAGCCCATTCATATATCCACCTTCATCCCCATAGATACCAGCTCCTCAAGTGCCTTCATGGACTCTGGCACCTTACCACGAACTACCGAAAACACACCATCACCAGAGGCCACTAACCTCACACTATGGCCCTTCTTAAGGGCGGCCCTGGCAAGCCTTATTATGGTGTGGGTGTTTTCAGTGCTATAGGGTGTGGTGGTAACAAAAAGTACCAGTTCACGCTGCATAATATCTCCTATTTATCTCCTTATTTGCCCTGAATATCCGCCTTTTTATTTACAGAACAGCAGGCCGAAGCTGGAAGGAGCTTGAGGGGC
>CAZIIE010000075.1:0-3326 GCA_964539375.1 uncultured Nitrospirota bacterium
GCACAAATCGGCCATCCATCACATCCACATGAATCCAGTCTGCACCTGCCTGCTCTGCGTCTTTAATCTCCTCACCAAGGCGGGTGAAGTCTGCTGAAAGTATTGATGGTGCCACTATTACAGCCATTTTAGTTGTTGTTCCTCCCTGTATTCTAAATTGAGTTTTACAAGATCACCCCTTTTTATAAGGCTGCCTGGCTCTGGTGACTGGCCAGCCACTTTGCTCCCATATCCTGTTAGCTCAAGCTCAACGCCGATTCTGTCGGCGGTCTCCTTTGCCTGTTCAAGGCTCATCTCTGTAAAGTCAGGACATCTGTAGTAGACAGGATAGGCTCCTTTGCTGACCAACAGAGTGATGGTATCACCACCCCTTTCCTCAGCAGTAGGCCGCTGGGCTATTACCATGCCCTTTTCAAAGCTATCGGAGTGAACTCGGATAATCTGCTTGATATGGATTTTCTTTTCCCTGGCAACCCTCTTTGCCTCGTCTTCGGTTAGGCCTATAAAATAGGGCATATAGTTTCTTTTTGGTCCCTTGCTTAAGAGTATCCTTATAGTTCTACCTTCTTTGATTTTGTTGCCCGGTGGTATATCCTGTCGGATTATGTGTCCTGAAGGAATCTCGGTAGAGAACTCTTCACCGGCTATCTTCAGATAGAGCCTTTTCTGGAATATGAGCTTGTTTGCCTCAACAAGGCTCTTTCCTGTGAGGTCTGGCACGGTAACAGTTTTCTGAGCACCCAGAAACCTGAAGGTGAAAAAACTGCTGATACCAACAAGGCTTACAAACACAGTAATGTAAAGTAAAAGACTGAAGAGCCTTCTCATATCCTTTTAAACCTCACAGCAAAGAAGCCATCCATTTCGTCTATATGGGGTAGCGTAAAGAAGTAGCCCTCTTTAGTTATCATATCCCTGGGAATAAAGTCTATGGTTTGATTGTCTATAATAATAAAATCCTTCTTTTTATTCAAGAACTTTCTTGCCACCTCGGTGGTCTCTTCAGGCTCAAGGGAGCAGACCGAATAGAGCATAATGCCTCCCTTCTGGAGGAAGTTACTGAGATGCAGGAGAATGTGGAGCTGTTTTTCCTGAAAGGCGGTCAGGTCATCTGGTTTGTGACGGTAACGGACATCGGGATTTCTCCTTATGACACCAAGGGAAGAGCAGGGCGCATCAACCAGTATCCTTTGAAAGCCTTCTTTGAAATTTAAAGAAAGGATATCAGAGTGAATTACCCTGACCGAATTGTATCCACCTGATGAGAGGTTTTCCTTGAGGAGTTTAATGCCTGTATCACTCTGGTCCACAGCTATAATTTCAGCATTATCATCGGTCAGTTCAGCTATCTGAAGTGTCTTTCCACCAGGTGCTGCACAGGCATCAAGTATCCTTTGTCCTCTTTCAGGCCTGAGGAGAAAGGTGACAAGCTGGGCAGCCTCATCCTGTATGTAGATGTTTCCTACATGGCGGGATATCTGGCTAAAACTGCTGTAATGGATTATCCTGAGGCCGAGGGGGGAGTATTTTGTATATTCACATTCCACACCCTCGGCTGAAAGGTTTTTCCTCATCTCTTCCCTGGTGGTTTTCAGGCTGTTTACCCTGAGGGTAAGGGGTGGCTCCTGATTGTTAGCCCTGAGGAGGGTCCTGGTCATTTCAGGACCAAACCTGTCTATCCACCTCTTTATGAGCCATTCAGGATGGCTTTCAAGGATGCACATCCTTTTTATATCATCCTCTGGAAGCGGAGGTTTTGAACCACTCCTCAGATAGTTTCGTAAGAGACCGTTTACTAAGGAGGTGTTCCTTCCAAGGCATTTTTCTACCTCTACAGCCTCATTGACTACAGCATAGTCAGGGGTGTGTAGAAACTCGATCTGATAAAGGGCTGTCAGGAGGTTGAACCAGGTAAGGGGTTTTATACGAGAAGGTTTTTTCAGGTAGCCCCTGAGTATCCATTCAAGGTAAAGCCGCCTTCTGAATACTCCAGAGATGAGCTCCTTCAGAAACCTTCTGTTTCTATCATCAGCCTCTTTGTAGGCTGACATAAGAAGGGGTCTCAGGGGATGTCCATCGGCAAGTACAGCCTTCAGTATCAAAACAGCTCTTTTCCTTAGCTCTTGCATGGTTGAATATTATCATATGCTGAGAGCAAAAGGCTAACAGTGGAAAAAACAAAGCACCGAGGGTGGTTTTGTCTGACTCTGGCTTTTGATGTATAATAGGAAAGAGCTGGCAGGGGACCTGCAGGCTCCCCTGCCAGATGATGGTTCTCCTATTTCTTTTTGGCGGCTGTCTTTTTGGCAGCTGCCTTTTTTGTTGTTGCCTTTTTTGCTGTGGTCTTTTTGGCCGCAGTCTTGGTGGCTGCCTTCTTCGTGGTAGTCTTCTTTGCGGTGGTCTTCTTAGCCGCAGTCTTGGTAGCTGCCTTCTTCGTGGTGGTCTTCTTAGCGGTTGTCTTCTTTGCAGCAGTCTTGGTGGCAGAGGCTTTCTTCGTGGTGGTCTTCTTTGCTGCAGTCTTTTTAGCGGTGGTCTTCTTTGCGGTGGACTTGCAGGCAGACTTCTTGGCAGTGGTCTTTTTAGCAGTGGCCTTCTTTGCAGTGGTCTTCTTTGCAGCTGCCTTCTTCGTGGTGGTCTTCTTTGCTGGCATCTCTGTTCACCCCCTTTCCTGCCCTTTCAGGGCTTATTTAAGGTCTCCCTAACAGGATGATCTTTTTTCCTTCAAGTATCATCCTGGCTGTTTCAGATTCCTCACGTTTTAGCCTCCTGTAGTCAGCCTCAGAGACCTGTTTAAGCTCTATGGTGACATTAAACTCCCTTTCAATCTCCTTAAGGGACTGGGCAATGGTTGAAAGCCCTCCAACCACGAAGAGATTTATGCTGTCCTTTGAGAGACCCTCAGCATATGCGCCATAAATAAAGGCAATGATTGCCCCAGAGCCTCTGAGAACAGCCTTTAAGGCACCAGGCAGACCGAGAGATTTGGTTATAAGCCGCTTCAGTTCATGGTAAAGGGGGGATGAGGTGTTTGCAGAAAAATACTTAAGGTTAGCAACCCTTTCGCTCTTAACAATGCCAAGCCTTTCCAGCCTGTCTAACTCCCTTTTTACCCCTGCAGGATTTTTATGAATGATGCCAGCTATCTCTCTCAGGTAAAACTTCTCTTCAGG
Source organism: uncultured Nitrospirota bacterium (assembly GCA_964539375.1). GTDB lineage: Bacteria > Nitrospirota > Thermodesulfovibrionia > Thermodesulfovibrionales > JdFR-85 > JAADIE01. The sequence goes on from CAZIIE010000075.1 coordinate 3,171, forward strand.
GCTGTTAAGCAGTAGGGCAAGTAGGTCAGCCCGTGTTGAGGATGAAAAGAGCTTCTCAAGCATGGAATTTAAAACCCCCTTGTGCGAAAGAAATAGGACTGCGTATCGGGGTTTCAAAGGGGCGAAGCCCCTTTGAGGGGCAATGCCCCTCAAATA
>CAZIIE010000075.1:3426-7341 GCA_964539375.1 uncultured Nitrospirota bacterium
GGGGTTTCAAAGGGGCGAAGCCCCTTTGAGGGGCAATGCCCCTCAAATATTTCCGATAAAAAACTTTTCTCTGTTGGGGTTTCAAAGGGGCGAAGCCCCTTTGTGCTCTGTAGAGCCCTCCAGTCGGAGAGCTTCAATAAAGGGTGGTTAAATAAAGTCAAATTACAATAAATAAACAACATATTGGCATATATTATAAACAAAAATATTATAATTGTCAACAAATATTTACTTAATAGATACAATAATAACATGCTGTAATTTATACTTAAAATAAAACCAAATTAATTAACCACTGGAAAAACATAAAAAATAAATTGTTTACTTGAAAACAATTTGCGTTTATATAAAATCCCCAATTGTTTACTATCCAAAGCAAGAGAATCCCCCTTTTTATCTCTAAGTAAGGGAGGAAGGGTTCCTCTGGTAAAAAGTGGAAAGCCTGTTTAAAGGAAGGTCAGCCAGTGAAGGTATTTTTCGTCACCGCCCTTAACAATCTTAAAGAACCGTTCCTGTAGCTTTTTAGTTACAGGACCTGGCCTTCCTGTTCCTATTGGGCGGTTGTCAAGCTCTCTGATAGGTGTTATTTCTGCGGCGGTTCCAGTGAAAAAGGCCTCATCTGCAATATAGACCTCATCCCTTGTGAACCTTTCAAAGCTCACCTGAAAGCCCTCTTCCTGGGCGATCTGGATAATGCTCTGGCGGGTTATTCCCTCAAGTATGGATGTAAGGGGGGTGGTCTTTATCATCTCTCCACGAACGATAAAGATATTCTCACCACTGCCCTCTGACACATAGCCCTCGGTGTCAAGAAGAAGTGCCTCGTTGTAACCACAGGATATGGCCTCCTTTTTGGCAAGCTGGGAGGTTACATAATATCCACAGACCTTGCCTCTTGACATGTTAGAGTTAACATGATTACGTATAAAGGAAGAGGTCTTCACTCTTATACCATTTTTTAAGCCGTCATCTCCAAGATAGGCACCCCAGGGCCAGACGGCAATAGCCACCCTTATGGGGTTGCCCTCAGGGTATAGCCCCATGGCTCCCTCACCTATGAAGACAAGAGGTCTAATGTAACATTCGGATACTCCGTTTTCTCTGATAGTAAGAAGGATGGCCTCCTCAATCTCCTCCTGGGTAAAGGGGATATCCATAAGAAATATCTTGGCAGAGTCAAAGAGCCTCTTTACATGCTCCTTAAGTCTGAACACAGCGGGTCCCTTTGGAGTGCTATAGCAACGGATACCCTCAAAGACCCCGAGGCCATAATGGAGGGTATGGGTCAGGATGTGCACATTTGCATCATCCCAGGGGATAAGTTTTCCATCAAGCCATATCTTTTCAGTCTTTTCAATCATAGGACATTATATTTAACCAGTAATTACCTTAAAGTGTCAATAAAAACTGTCAATGTTTTTATAATTTGTGATAAAATTTCTATTACTGCATTTTATAGGAACATACAAAAAATTATGAAAAAAAGACTTTTTTCAGTAGTTTTCTTATTATTTGTCCTTTTAAATTCAAGCCACCTTCTGGCCGAGGAGGTGTTGTTAAGACATGGGCTGAAGGATGATGTCCTCAGGATTGTCCTTCAGACCCAGACCGACAGGTATGTAACAAGGGCAAAGGTTTACTCCACCTACAGCCTTGTAAAGGTGGAGTTCCCTGGTGAATTCACCCTTCAGCCCGAAGGGGTTGATTATGATCGGTTTGAGTTTAACAAAAAGGGTAATAACCTGTATCTGAACATAAGAAACCTTCGCTGGATAAAGCTTATCAGGCTTAAATCACCCCCGAGGCTCGTTATTGATGCATATCTTAAAAGAATTGAAGAGCCATCAAAACCCGAAACAGTAAGGCCTGAAAGGGAGTCTCCACCTGTAAAGGCTGAAGGGGAAGGCACAGGGACGGAAAAGGCTCCTGAAAAGAAAGGGCAGATAAAGAAAATCAAGATAATCCTTATTGACCCGGGCCATGGTGGAAGACAGCTTGGCAATTACAGCTCTAATTACAATGAAAAGTCTCTGACCCTCAGGGTTGGAAGAACTCTCAGGTATATGCTCAGAAGAAGAGGCTACAGGGTGTACATGACAAGGACAGATGATAGCACCGTTTCTTTGATGAAGAGGATATTTTATATCAAAAAGAGACATCCCCATTTAATGATATCCTTTCATCTCAGCACCTCAAACAACTTCGTGATTTACACTGAAAGCGAGCAGAATATTGGCGATGAGCAGAGGTATCTTTTTCGTTACAGCCAGCAGAGACACCTTCAGGAAAGTAAAGCCCTTTCAAAGGCAATCGGCGAAGCACTGCTTAAGTCATTTAACATTAATGTGCTCTACAGACAGATGGACATTCCCATACTTGCATACACTGATGCACCAGCGGTGATTGTTGAGCTACCAAATCCTGAGTTTTTTCAATATAAAAGGAAAAACATAGGTGAAATTGCAAAAACCATTTTAAAGGCTATTACCGATTATGAGCAGAACTAAGAAAACCATACTGGCTATGATACTGCTTTTCCTTATTGGAGTTGGTATAGGGGTGGTCTATTATTATATGGTCAGGGAAGAGCCACAGCCAGTAAACACAGCCCAGCAAAAAAGCGGTATCCTGACAAACTACATATATCTGAAGATATTTTACCCTATGGGTGGAAGGGTGGAACTGGTGGAGAAAAGGATACCCGAGATAATGTCCCAGATAAGGCTTGCCGAGAGGGTGTTAAAGGAGTATCTTGATACAGCACAGGAGCTGAACACAGGGGTGATTCCTGAAGGTGTGAGGGTGGAGGACCTCTATCTTTCCTCCGATGGTATCCTCTATGTGGACTTTAACAGGGCAATTGAGAGAAATTTTAAGGGTGACATCGTGGATGAATACATCCTGATAAAGAGCCTTTATGAAAGCATAGTCAGCAATCTTGATGTTCAGGATGTGGTGGTGCTGATTGACCATAAAGAGGCTGAGACCATCGGTGGTCACTTTTTGATAAACAAACCCCTTAAGAGGTTTTTCTCTGAGGAACAGTTGATAATTGAGGAGGCAGCACAGTAGGGTATGAGCAGGATTTCTCCAGAGGCTGCTATAGGAGTCTTTGACTCTGGTGTAGGTGGGCTTACTGTGATGAGAGAGATGATGAGGCTTATGCCAGGGGAAGACCTGATTTATCTCGGTGATACAGCAAGGGTTCCCTATGGTATCAGGTCCGAAGAGACGGTAAGGCGGTATGCCCGAGAAAATGCCAGCTTTCTCCTTGAGCAGAATATCAAAATGATAGTGGTTGCCTGCAATACTGTTTCAGCTGTTGGGCTTGATGTAATCAGGGAGTTGACCAGTGTGCCAGTTGTTGGTGTGTTAACCCCTGGTGCACAGGCAGCAGTAAGGGCTACCAGAAAGGGAAGGATAGCTGTGATTGGCACAGAGGCTACCATTTCAAGCAGTGCCTATCAGAGGGCAATAAAAAAGCTGGACAGTTCAGTAGAGGTCATCACAAGGGCCTGTCCGCTCTTTGTACCCCTTGTAGAAGAGGGCTGGCTTGATGGAGAGATTGTGGAGGGCATTGTTAAACGATACCTGGATGATCTCAAAAACATTGAGATTGATACCCTTGTGCTCGGATGCACCCACTATCCTCTTCTGAAGGGAACCATTGGAAGGGTAATGGGAAAGGGAGTGAGACTGATTGACTCTGCAATAGAGACAGCATCAGCAGTGAAGGATTTGCTTAACAGAATGGGGCTTTTAAGAGAGGGCAGGGCTCAGGAAGGCAGAAGGATATACTTTGTGACCGACTCAGCTGATAGATTTAAAAGGATTGGAACAAGGTTCCTCGGAAGGGAGATGGAAGAGATAGAGAAAGTGGAGATTGGAAGTAAGGCGTAATATTGGTATATTGGT
>CAZIIE010000076.1:0-7321 GCA_964539375.1 uncultured Nitrospirota bacterium
TCCTGATGCTGTCGTCATCAATGCTTCCAAGGGAGATTAAACCCCTTAGCCCCATTCTTCAGAGTTCATGGCTTTTTGTTCACACCACCCTCGCCTTTGTTGGTGATGCAGCCTTTGCTATGGCTGCAGGCATCGGGGTAATGTATCTTATACAGGAGCATTTTCTGAAATCAAAGCATCTTGGTGGATTGTTTCAGAGGCTCCCCAATCTCCAGATACTGGATGAGATTAATTATAAGCTGATAACCCTGGGATTTCCCCTTCTGACCCTTGCCATAATAACAGGTGCACTCTGGGCAGAGAGCACCCTTGGTAGTTACTGGCGCTGGGACCCGAAAGAGGTATGGTCGTTGATAACCTGGTTTATCTATGTGCTGGTGCTCCATGTAAGGCTCAGGGTTGGCTGGAAGGGCAAGAAGGCTGCAATACTTTCAATTGTGGGATTTGCAGCAGTGCTTTTTACATTTTTTGGTGTAAACCTGATCCTTAAGGGATTTCATGCCTTTGTAAGATGAAGCTATTAGTAACTGGACTTAATCACAAGACCGCACCTGTAGAGGTCAGAGAAAAGCTGGCCTTTGACGGTCCGAAGCTTGAAGAGGGTCTTAAGGAACTCCTGAGGTTAAGGACCGTTGAGGAGGGCATTATTGTCTCCACCTGTAACAGGGTGGAACTTTACACCCATGTTAAAGACATTGACGAAGCGATTGAGGAGATAAAGGCGTTCCTGTCCCGATTTCATTCAATTAACCCTGATGCCCTTGAGGGTTCCCTTTACTTCCATCCAGAAAAGGAGGCCATCAGACATGTATTCAGGGTTGCATCAAGCCTTGATTCGATGGTAATCGGTGAGCCCCAGATACTTGGGCAGGTAAAGGATGCCTTTGAGTTTGCCCTTTCAAGAAAGACCACAGGGGTTCTCCTGAACAAACTTCTTAAAAAGGCAATCTCGGTTGCCAAGAGGGTTCGCACCGAAACCCGTATTGCTGAAAATGCTGTATCAATAAGCTATGCTGCAGTGGAGCTTGCCAAAAAGATATTTGCTGACCTCAGTGAAAAAACCTTCATGCTTCTTGGTGCAGGAGAGATGGCCGAGCTTGCTGTGCGACACCTGATAAACAACGGGGTAAGAGATGTAGCCGTTGCAAACAGGACCTATGAAAGGGGTGTTGAGCTTGCCAGGGAGTTCTGTGGCAGGGCAGTAAGGTTTGAGGACTTTAAGGATGAGCTGGTCAACACCGATATCATAATATGCTCAACAGGCGCACCCACCTATATCCTATACAAAGAGGATATGCAGAGGATTATGAAATTAAGAAAAAACCGCTCGGTCTTTATAATTGATATATCTGTGCCCCGCAACATAGACCCGGAGATCAATGATATTGACAATGTCTATCTCTATGATGTTGATGACCTTCAGGGCGTGGTGGATGCCAATATTCTTGAGAGAAAGAAAGAAGCTGAAAGAGCTGAAGCAATAGTGGTAGAAGAGGTGGAGAAGTTCCTTAAATGGCAGAGTTCTCTTGATGCGGTGCCAACCATAGTGGCCCTCAGGAATAAGGCAGAGGAGATAAAACAGACAGAGCTTGAAAGGCTCTTTAACCGTCTTCCCGACCTTGATGAACGGGAAAGAAACATTATAAGGACCTCGGTCAATGCAATTGTAAACAGACTGATTCATCCACCCACAGCAGCCCTTAAAGAGGACCATGAAGACCGGGAGATGCTCATAGCAACCATCAAGACTCTCTACGGACTTGAGGAAAACGGCAATAAGGTTAAATCCACAGGTGAAGATTAGACAGTCTTCCCATTGTCTGCAGGACAATCTAAATAAGGGCTTTAAGGAAGCCTGATAAATCAAAGGGAGAGACCATATGGCAGAGAAAACAGAGATTATCATCGGAACTCGTGGCAGCAAGCTTGCCCTGTGGCAGGCAGAGTGGGTTAAATCAGAGATTGAAAGACTGCGGCCTGAAATAAGGGTTACACTGAAAAAGATAAAGACCACAGGCGATAAGATCCTTGATGTCCCCCTTGCAAAGGTTGGTGGAAAGGGACTCTTCGTAAAGGAGATTGAAGAGGCAATGCTCAGGGGCGATATTGACCTTGCCGTGCACAGCATGAAGGATGTACCAACAGAACTGCCCTCAGGCCTTCATCTTGCAGCCATATGTGAAAGGGAAGACCCGCGAGATGCCTTTATATCAAGAAGGCTAAAGGGTGGCTTTATGTTTGGCTCCTTCAAGGAGCTACCCGAGGGTGCAAGGCTTGGCACGAGCAGCCTGAGAAGGTCCTGCCAGTTAAAACACCTGAGACCTGATATTGAGATAGTTCAGTTAAGAGGAAATGTGGATACCCGATTAAGGAAGCTTGATGAAGGGCAGTTTGATGCCATTGTGCTTGCATCGGCTGGTGTGAAGAGGCTCGGTCACGCTGACAGAATCACAGAATATCTGCCCACAACCCTGAGCCTTCCAGCCATTGGTCAGGGTGCAATAGGGATTGAGTGCAGGGAGGAAGACCCCTTTATTAATGATATAGTGTCCAGGCTGAACCATCAGCAAACCGCTGTTTGCGTTAAAGCTGAAAGGGCCTTTCTGAAAAGACTTGAAGGGGGCTGTCAGGTCCCCATTGCTGCTCACGCAGTACTGAGGGATGAAATCCTTTACCTTGATGGACTGGTTGGAAGCATTGAGGGTGACAGGATTATAAGAGACAGCATACAGGGCGAGACCTCTCAGGCAGAATCTCTTGGGGTTGAGCTTGCAGAGAGGATACTCTCAAGGGGCGGAAAAGAGATACTTGATGAGGTCTATGGAAATGGCTAAGGGTAAGGTCTACCTTGTTGGAGCTGGCCCAGGTGATATTGGTCTTCTAACGGTTAAAGGGCTCCAATGTCTTCGTCAGGCTGATGTGGTAGTCTATGATTTTCACCTGAATGCCCAGATACTGAATTACATAAAGGGAAGTGCCGAGTTTATCTATGCTGGCAAACGAGGCGGACACCACGAGATGACCCAGGAAGAGATAAACAGGGTGCTTGTTGAAAAGGCTATGGAGGGAAAAAGGGTCTGCAGACTTAAAGGTGGTGACCCCTTTGTCTTTGGTCGTGGTGGCGAGGAGGCTGAGGTGCTTGCTGAAGCAGGGATTGAGTTTGAGGTTGTCCCAGGCATAAGTTCTGCAATTGCAGTGCCTGCCTATGCAGGCATTCCCCTTACCCACAGAGAATACTCATCCTCCTTTGTGGTTCTTCCTGGCAACGAGGCATCCACAAAGGAAAGCTCCAATATAAACTGGCCAGAACTTGCAAAATTCAAAGGCACCATAGTATTTCTGATGGCTGTAAAAAACATTGAAAGAGTAACCTCTCGGCTTATTCAAGAGGGTAAATCGCCTGACACACCGGTTGCGGTTATCAGGTGGGGAACAAGGGCAGACCAAAAGACCCTTATATCCACCCTTGGCTCGGTATCAGCTGATATAAAGGACAGGGAGATTCGCCCTCCAGCAGTGGTGGTTATCGGTGAGGTTGTCAGGCTCAGACAGAAGCTTGCCTGGTTTGAGAACAAACCCCTTTTCGGCCAGAGGGTTCTTTTAACAAGAGAACACAGCACAGCAGTTGAAAAGCTGGAGGAGCTTGGAGCTGAGATAATCCAGTTTCCAACCATCAAGATAGTGCCACCCGAAAGCTGGGATGAGCTTGACAGAGCAATTCAGAGGATTGATAACTATCACTGGATAGTCTTTACAAGCCAGAACGGTGTGAGCTGGTTCTTTCATCGTTACTTTGAGCTTGGCAATGACATAAGGGACCTGAAGGGGCTTAAGGTCTGTGCAGTTGGTGAAAGAACCGCTGAGAGCCTGAAACAAAGGGGGATAAGGGTTGACCTTGTTCCTGAAAAGTTCAGGGCTGAGGGGCTGGTGGAAGCCTTTGGTGGTGCCGAGTCAGTAAAGGGGCTCAGGATACTTTTACCACGGGCTGAGGTAGCAAGAGAGGTATTCCCTGAAAAGATGAGAGCACTTGGCGCCCAGGTGGATGTGGTAACAACCTATCGGGCAGTAAAACCCTCAAGCCATGCAAGAAGACTAAAGAGATTTCTATCAGAGGGAAAGATAACGGTTGCCACATTCACATCAGGAGCTAACTTTAAGAACTTTTGCGAGATGATAGGCGATGATGTGATGGAATTACTTAAGGGTGTCATAATTGCAGTAATAGGGCCTGTTACAAAAAAGGCGGTGGAAGAAAAGGGTCTTAAGGTTCACATCATGCCTGAACGAGCAACCATGGATGCCCTTGTGGAAGCTATTATCAGTTATTTTAAAGAGCCTATAGATAGATAAATAAATGCTTTTTTATGTTAAAATAGCACTATGATACAGGGCAGGATAAAAACAGCTCTTGCAATTGTGGCTTCAGTGTTACTTTTTTCTTCCTTCAGCCTTGCCAACCCCTGGGATATTAACAAGCTTGTAGGTGCTCAGGCCCCTGAGTTCACCCTTAAGGACCTGAAGGGAAGAGAGATCTCCCTTACCGATTTCCAGGGAAAACTCGTTTTGCTTAACTTCTGGGCTACCTGGTGCCCTTCCTGTAAAGAGGAAATCCCCTCTCTTAACAGGCTTCAGAAGAGATATAAAGACAGGGGACTTGTAGTAATCGGCATTGCCAGTGAAAGCTCCCTTAAAAGGGTAAAGGATTTTAGCAACAAATATAATATCCAGTTTCTCATACTTCATGACAGCAGCATAACTGTCACCCGAAAATACAGCGTCTTTGCTCTACCCACAACCTTCCTTATTGACCGCCGAGGAAAGATAGTGGAAAAGTTCATTGGTGCCTACAGGTGGGATTCAAAGGAGATAACCGATATCATAGACTCCTATTAAAAGGGGTTTTAACATACCTTCGCCCTCTAATATTAACTTTCACCCCCCTGTTCTGTTATAATCTGAACTGCAAAAGTTCCAAGGATTTCATAAAAGGAGAACTGCTATGGCTTCAAAGAAAAAGGTTCTGAAACTCGGTTTACCAAAGGGTTCACTTCAGGAATCAACAATCAAACTCTTTAAAAAGGCTGGCTATAATGTGTCTGTTTCCCACAGGTCCTATTATCCTTCTATTGATGACCCTGAGATACAGCCCATGCTGATAAGGGCACAGGAGATGGCAAGGTATGTGGAAAACGGTATCCTTGACTGTGGCCTTACAGGTTATGACTGGATACTTGAGCAGAATGCCAATGTAAAAGAGGTTGCTGAACTGAATTATGCAAAGGAAGGGCTCAGACCGGTAAGATGGGTGGTTGCTGTACCAGAGGATTCAAAAATAAAATCACTTAAAGACCTTAATGGAAAGAGGATTGCCACAGAGCTTGTGGGTTTTACAAAGAGGTATCTTAAAAAGAAAGGTATAAAGGCAACCGTTGATTTTTCCTGGGGTGCCACAGAGGTAAAACCACCCCACCTTGCCGATGCAATAGTGGAGCTTACAGAAACTGGCACATCTCTCAGGGCAAATAATCTTCGCATCGTTGAGACCGTCCTTGTCTCCACTACCCGTTTCATTGCAAACAGAAAGGCCTGGAAAGACCAGTGGAAGAGATGTAAGATGGAAAACATCGTCATGCTCCTTAAGGGTGCACTGGAGGCAGAAGAACGGGTTGGACTCAAGATGAATGTCCCTGAGAGGTCACTTAAAAAGATACTTTCCCTTCTTCCTGCCATGCATTCCCCCACCATCGCACAGCTAACCGATAAGGGCTGGTATGACATTGATGTAGTTATTGATGAGAAACTTGTCAGAGACCTTATACCAAAACTGAAAAACGAGGGTGCCACTGGCATAGTGGAGTATCAGTTAAACAAGGTAATTCCCTGAAAGACTTTCAGATGAAGGGTTATTTTCTTTTTTCTGCTCTTGTTATTTTTGTCCTTCTGTCAGCCTGCCAGGGAAGACCTGAACATCAGCAGGCAAAGATATCCAATGGGGTTGTTGTGGTGGATGTCTCAGGCCTTGAAGACAGTAAGCCCGAGTTTTTTACTGTTAAATTTGGTAGAAAAAGGGTGGACTTTTTTGTGCTGCGCATTGGTGATTCTGTGGAATCATACCTTGATGCATGCATGAGGTGTTATGTGCATAAGAAGGGTTTCAGGGTTGATGGTTTTTATCTCGTTTGTAGATACTGTAATGAACGATATCCCCTTGACCAGCTAAAAAAGGGTATTGCAAGCTGTTATCCAATCCCTTTAAAGGGAAAATTGGAGGGGAATTTATATAAAATAGAGGCTGACCTTCTCAAAAGGGCAGTAAAGTTTTTTTAGGAGGTTTTTCTGATGGGATTGTTTGACAGGCTCAAAAAGGGACTCACCAAAACACGCTCAAACTTTGTAGGCCGTATTGAACAGGTCTTTAAGGGAAAAAGGATTGACGATAACACGATAGATGATTTTGAGGAGATCCTTATCACCTCTGATATAGGCATTGAGGCTACCATGCAGATTATTGATGACCTCCGTGCCGGAGTCTCAGCAGGAAAGATCAAGGACTATGAGGGTGTAAAGGGTTTTTTAAAAGAGGAGATGCTCAAAATTCTTGGCCTTCCCCAGCCCTTTGTGCTTTATCAGGAACGGCCCTTTGTTGTGCTTGCCGTGGGGGTTAACGGGGTTGGAAAGACCACCACAATAGGTAAACTTGCAAGCAGGCTTATTAATGAGGGACATTCTGTGATAATGGCTGCTGCTGATACCTTCAGGGCAGCTGCCATTGAGCAGCTTGATATATGGGCCAGGCGTTCCGGTGCCCAGATAGTCAAGCACCAGAGCGGCTCTGACCCTGCAGCAGTTGCCTACGATGCGGTTGAGGCTGCAAAGGCAAGGGGCATAGACTGTGTAATAGTGGATACTGCAGGAAGGCTTCATACCAAGTTTTCCCTTATGGAGGAGCTGAAAAAAATCAAAAGGGTGCTTCATAAGGCCATGCCAGGTGCCCCCCATGAAACATTGCTTGTTGTTGATGCAACCACTGGTCAGAACGCATTGAGACAGGCAAAGATGTTTAACGATGCGATAGGAATTACTGGTATAGCCCTTACCAAGCTTGATGGCACAGCAAAGGGAGGTATAGTGCTTGCCATTAAAAAGGAGTTGAACATTCCTGTCAGGCTTATTGGTGTTGGAGAAGGGATTGAGGATTTAAGGGATTTTATACCAGAGGAGTTTGTTGAGGCACTAATAGGTAATGAGGCCGAATAGTCAGCCCACGGCTGACTTTTGTTCACTTTCAGGTGGCATGGTCACGGAACACATGGGTGATTAC
>CAZIIE010000077.1:0-7302 GCA_964539375.1 uncultured Nitrospirota bacterium
TTCGCTCTGAGCCAGGATCAAACTCTCATGCTAAAACTCAAAGCTTCACGGGACCTGCTTTTTAGTTGTGAAAGAACGCAAAAAAGATGTTCAATCAAAGGTATGTTTGATTGAGGTTTTTAAGATAACACAAAGGAAATGGTTTTTGCAATATCCCCGCGATACCTCTCGGTATTAGTGAGCATCTGAGGCTCATTCCTAAGTGGGTGCCTTGGTATATGCTTAGGCTTCCCCTCCATCCGTTCAGGGATTTTGGGGCATGCTCACCACATATACCGCTGGCTCCCTAACTCTGACTGTTCCCTCAGCTCTACTTTCCGAATAAGGTATCGCGGAGAAATTTATATATTCACAATAATCTTAAAGAACATTCCTTTCAATTAAATCATAACTCTCTGAGGCAAGGGTGTCAAGGTTCAAAAAATCATAAATTTCTTATTTTTTGGAAATATTTTACTGTATGAGCCGATTATTTAACTTTTTCTCCTAAAATGAAGTTTTATTTCTGTTAAAATTACTCGCTTAGAGCGTGACAGAACCAAGGGACATAGCCCCATACCCCATGGCTCAATGGGGCTGAAAATATCATTATTGATAGCCCTGATACAGACATTAGCTCGTTATCTCATTAAAACCTATGCGCTAAATTAGAGACTTAAAAAAACATAAAGGTTATAGGCAATTATACAATCAGTATGGTATACTAACAGGAATTTTTGGGGGAGGAAAAGCTTTATTTTAAAGGAGAATACATGAAAAGGGTATTCATTTTATTACTGGGTTTAAAGTTTTTTTTCTTCATCCTTATTCCACCAAGCGTTTTTTCTCAAACCGCTGCACCTCTTGTTAACTCCATAGAAATTCGTGGCCTAAAAAGAACCGATGAGGGAGCAATACGAAAAAGGCTTTCTCAGAAGGTTGGTCAGCCCCTGTCCCAGAGGGACATATCAAAGGATATTAAGAGTATCTATGAGATGGGATATTTTGAGGATGTGAGGGTAGAGACTGAGCCCTTTGAGGGAGGTCTAAAGCTTATATATATTGTTAAAGAAAAGCCCTCAATAATTAAGGTGAGTTTTAGTGGTAATGAGGAGTTTGATGATGAAAAGCTAAAGGAACAGATAACCATTATCCCTGGAGCAATAGCTGATGTTACCCTTATACAGAGAAATGTTGCATCCCTTAAGGCTTTTTATGAACAGGAAGGTTATTATCTTGCCAGTATAGTGCCTGTGGTAAAAAGAGTAAGCCCTGATGAGGCTACCCTGACCTTTCTTATTACAGAGGGTGAAAAGATAAAGATTGATGAAATTGAGTTTGAAGGAAACAGTGCACTTTCTGATGGTGATATCAAAGACGTGATGGAAACCTCTGAATGGTGGATTTTCTCCTACTTCACTAAAAGCGGCTATTACAGAAAGGATGTACTGGATTCAGACATTCAGAAGATTAAAGACCTTTACTATGACAATGGTTTTCTGAATGTGGTTGTTTCAAAACCAGAGGTGATATTGGATAAGAAAAAAAAGGAACTCACCATCAAGATAAATATAATTGAAGGACCCCAGTACAGGGTAAGTTCAATAAAGTTTAAAGGTCATGAGCCTTCAGAGGAAAAACAGATCAAGGAGCTTATCCCTTTAAAAGAGGGAGAAGTCTTTAGCAAAAAGCTACTGAGGGAGGGTATTGAGAACATAACTAACTTCTACTCTGAGCATGGCTATGCCATGGCATCGGTTGAACCAACTATTGAAACCGACGAGAATAAACACCTCGCATCGGTTCTGTTAAATATAGATAAGGGCCATATATTCAGGATTGGAAGGATTGAAATAATCGGAAATACCCGAACCCTTGATAAGGTTATAAGGCGTGAAATGAGGCTTGACGAGGGTGATATCTTTAACAGCAAGCTCCTTAAAAGGAGCTATCAGAAAATCAATAACCTCAACTTTTTTGAACAGGTTGAACTCACACCAAAGCCGAGACTAAAAGACAGGCTTGTAGACATAGACATCAAGGTTAAGGAAAAGGCAACGGGTTTTCTCAGTATTGGTGGTGGTTACAGCACTGTGGACAAGTTTGTTGCAATGGTTGACCTTACCCAGGCAAACCTCTTTGGAACTGGCCGTTATTTAAAGTTAAGGGGAGAGCTCGGCGGGTCATCATCCTTTTATGAAATAGCCTATCGTGACCCCTGGTTTCTGGATTATCCTGTTTCAATTACCCTCTCCCTGTACAGGACAACCAGGGAATACATATCCTATGACAAAAAGGCAATAGGTGGCTCAGTAGGTTTTGGGAAGAGATTTAACGATTTCTGGAGTGCTTCAATTACCTACAAGTATGAAAAGGCAACAATTGAGAATGTTGATGTTGATGCTCCCACAATAATTAAGGACCAGATTGGAACAAATGTTACAAGCAGCATAACCCCTTCTGTGGCAAGAGACAGCAGAGACAACTACCTTGATCCCCACAGCGGCTCAAGAAACTCCTTTTATTTTACCTATGCAGGCCTCGGCGGTGACAATCACTTCTTCAAAACAGTCTTTGATTCAGCCTGGTTCTTCCCGTTAACAAAAAGGACAACCATCGCATTAAGGGGAAGGGTGGGCTATGCCACCGGGCTTTTTGAGCATGAACTTCCCCTTTATGAGCGGTTTTATGTGGGAGGGATTTACACTGTCAGAGGTCTTGGCTTTGGAGATGGTGGCCCAAAGGATGAAAATGGTGACCCCATTGGTGGGACTAAGGAGTTAATCCTCAATGCAGAATACATATTCCCTATTGTTGAGGAACTGAAGCTAAAGGGTGTTGTATTTTTTGATGCTGGCCGTGCCTACGGTTCTGACGAGACCTTCGGAAGCGACCTGAGGTATACAACAGGGGCAGGTTTCAGGTGGTTTTCTCCAATGGGCCCAATCCGAATAGAATACGGCTATAATCTTGATCGTAGAGATGGTGAAGATTCTGGTAAAATAGAATTCTCCTTTGGAGGCTTCTTTTAAGATGAAGCTCTCCGAGAGAAATCAGGGCATTATGACATTTTGAAAAAAATCACACAAATTTCAGGAGGCAGGATTATGAAAAGGATTATTTTCTTGGCTTTTGTTATGGTATTTGCCTTTACATTGAATGCCTATTCTGAGGGGCTCAAAATTGCGGTGGTTGATCTCCAGAAGGCTTTGAATGAATCTGAAGGTGGCAAGAATGCTAAAAAGAGTCTTGAAGAACTGATAAAATCAAAGCAAAAGCTCATTGATGAAAAGGGCAAAGAGATAGAACAGATGAAAACAGAGCTTGACAAACAGTCTGCTGTGCTTTCAAAGGAGGCTTTGCAGAAAAAGCAGGATGAGCTTGATAAAAAGATCAGGGAATACAAGCGCTATGTGCAGGACTCTCAGGAGGAGGTAAAGAAAAAGGAAAACGAGCTTACTGCTGAGATACTGAAAGACCTTGCAAGGATAATTGAAAAGATAGGACAGGAGGAGGGCTACTCACTGATACTGGAGAAGGCAAAGGGTGTAGTGCTTTTCAACAGTGAGGCAGTTGACATAACCAACAGAGTAATAGAAAGATATAACAAGGAGCTAAAGGGACAGCAGTGAGGCTATCGGAGATAGCACAAAGGCTTAACCTAACCCTTTTGGGTAGAGCCGATGTGGAGATTAACGAGGTGACAGGGCTTGACGATGCAGGCCCAGGGGCACTGACCTTTATAAAAAACAAAAGGCTCGTTGATAAACTGAAGGCCTCAGGGGCATCAGCAGTTATTACTGCTGAAGAAATAAAGGGTCTTGAAATACCCCAGCTCCTCACCGACAACCCCCTTCTTGGTTTTGCAAGGGCCCTGGAGCTTTTTTACAAAAAACCCCATGAACCCCTGGGCATAATGGAAGGAGCCAATGTATGCGACCCCTCAGGGGTAAGCCCTTCAGCCACTGTGTACCCAGGGGCTTATCTGTCCAGAGGAGTTATCATAGGTGACAGAAGTATCATATACCCCAATGTATACGTAGGTGAAAATGTTACTATTGGTGAGGATACGGTCATATTTCCCAATGTGACCATTATGGATAATGTATCCATCGGTTCCCGAGTCAGGATACACTCCTCAACTGTGATAGGCTCGGACGGTTTTGGCTATGTTTTTCATGAAGGCCGTCATCACAAGATACCCCAGATTGGAAAAGTTATAATTGAAGACGATGTTGAGATTGGTGCAGGCGTTACCATAGACAGGGCAACTACAGGAGTCACCCTGATTGGGGAGGGCACAAAGATTGACAACCTTGTCCAGATTGCCCATAATGTAAAAATCGGTAAACATTGCATAGTGGTCGCTCAGGTTGGCATTGCTGGAAGCACTGTGATAGGAAATTATGTAACCCTTGCAGGTCAGGTGGGTGTAGCTGACCATGCCAGGTTAGAGGATGGTACAATTGTAACCGCCCAGTCAGGGATATCAAATAAGGAATACAAAAAGGGGATTTACTCGGGCACTCCTGCTATTGAGCATGGTAAGTGGCTTAGGGCAAGCGTTCTTTTTGAGAGGCTGCCCGAGATGGAAAAAAGACTGAAAAGGCTTGAAAAACTGATTGAAGCTTTAGAGGAAAGGGAGGAAAAGGGATGATTGACATCAAAGAGATAATGGGCATGTTGCCCCACCGATACCCCTTTTTACTGGTTGACAGGGTAGTTGAGGTAGAGGAAGGCAAAAGGGCTGTTGGGATAAAGAATGTAACCATCAATGAGCCCTTTTTTCAGGGTCACTTCCCTGGCAATCCTATCATGCCAGGGGTTTTGATTGTTGAGGCAATGGCACAGGTCTCGGGTGTGCTTGCCTATAAATCTGGAGTTCAGGGCAAATCCACCATATTTTTAAGCATAGAGAAGGCAAAGTTTCGCAAGCCAGTCACACCAGGTGACCAGTTGAGGCTGGAGGTTGAGACTCTGAGGGGAAGACAGACCATCTGGCGCTTTGCTGGAAAGGCCTTTGTGGAAGACACCCTCGTGGCAGAGGCTGAATTTACAGCAATGGTGACAGACAGGGAGATATAAATGGCAGATATACATGAAACAGCAATAATAGGCAAAGGGGCTGAGATTGGCGATGATGTGAAAATTGGCCCCTACTGTATAATTGGCGACAGGGTAAAGATTGGTTCCAAAACCATTATACACAACAATGTGGTCATTGAAGGTAATGTGGAGATCGGAGAGGAAAACGAAATATTTCCCTTCACCTCAATCGGACTGCCTCCCCAGGACTTGAAATATAAAGGTGAGGATACCGGGGTTAGGATAGGCAGAAAAAACATCATAAGGGAATACATCACCATCCACAGGGGCTCTGTCGGTGGTGATGGCTATACAACCATTGGAGATAACAACTTCCTGATGGCCTATGTCCATATTGCCCATGACTGCAAGGTGGGCAGTAACATCATCATGGCAAATGCTGCCACTCTGGGTGGTCATGTGGAGGTGGAAGACCATGTGGTCATGGGAGGGCTTGCAGCTGTCCATCAGTTCACCCGAATAGGTGCTTATGCCATGATTGGTGGACTAAGCGGTGTTGTTCAGGATGTTCCTCCCTATACAATGGCCTCGGGCCCAAGGGCCACTTTATACGGGCTTAACAGCATCGGTCTAAAAAGAAAGGGCTTTTCTGAAGAAACCATTAACGAACTAAAGCAGGCCTACAGGATACTCTTTAGAGAAAAACTAAGCCTTAAGGTTGCCCTGAAAAAGATACAGGAAGAACTGCCCTATACAGATGAGATTGCCCACCTTATAGATTTTATCAATAAAAACCGCAGAGGGATATGCCGCCCTTCTAACAATGGAAAGTAATCTGATAAGGACCTGAAGGGATGAAAAAAATCGGAATAATAGCTGGCAAGGGAAGTCTCCCTCTTATGATAGCCAGCGAGGCCAAAAAAAAGGGCTTTCATGTGGTTGTGATAGGCCTTGAGCCCATTGCCGACAGCATAAATGGTGACTTTGACAGGGTCTACAGGATTAATGTCGGCAAATTTGGCAAATTGATTAACACCCTAAAGAAAGAGGGCATTAAAGAGGTAATCATGGCTGGCAAGGTCTCAAAAACCCTTCTTTATAAAAGCAAACTCGTGCCAGACATGAGGGCACTAAAGGTCCTTATGAAGCTTCCTGACCGAAGGGATGACACCATCCTGCAGGCCATTACCGATGAACTTGCCTCTGAGGGTATAAGGTTGCTTGAAACTGCTTCACTGACTGATGAATTGTTCATTCCTGAGGGGGTCTTAACAAAGCGGAAACCCACCGGGGATGAAAGGGCTGATATAGAGTTTGGTTTTAAGATTGCAAAGGAGATAGGAAGGCTTGATATCGGACAGACAGTTGTGGTGAAAGACAGGGCAGTAATGGCTGTTGAAGCTATAGAGGGAACCGACGAGGCTATAAAAAGGGGAGGCAGCCTTGCCAAAAAGGGTGCAGTGGTGGTAAAGGTAGCAAAACCCCAGCAGGATATGCGTTATGATGTGCCTGTAGTGGGTCTTGAAACCTTAAGGTCAATGAAAGAGGTCAATGCCTCTTTACTGGCTGCCGAGGCTGGCAAAACCATACTGGTTGACAGGGAAGAGGTGATTGAATTTGCAGATAAAAACAAAATCTGCGTGATGGGGGTGAAGTTCAGATATGATTCTTGACTCTTACAACAAAGAGCTTGCTGAGACATACAAGGTTCTGGCAAATATATTTACCAGACTGCCCGATGAGGAGCTGGTTGACCAGTTGAGGGATGAGCTTGAGCTTGAAATAAAAGACCCCATTGATTCAGTAATAGAAGACTATACCCAGCTTTTCTACGGCCCCCAGAGCCCGCTTACACCTGTTGAATCTCTATATCATTACAAAAATACCCCTTCGTACTGGAATGAGACTACTGAAGAGGTAGCTGACTTTTACAGAAGCTGTGGTCTTGAG
Source organism: uncultured Nitrospirota bacterium (assembly GCA_964539375.1). Classification (GTDB taxonomy): domain Bacteria; phylum Nitrospirota; class Thermodesulfovibrionia; order Thermodesulfovibrionales; family JdFR-85; genus JAADIE01. Next base: position 6,976 of record CAZIIE010000077.1, read on the forward strand.
CTTGACGATGAAAGCACCGAGCTTCCACCAGACCATATTGCCATTGAGTTCCTATTTGTAAGCTATCTGCTTGAAAACAACATGATTGATGAGCTGAGGAGATTCTTTAACGAGCACATAATGCAGTGGATTCCATCCTATTGTGATACACTGAAGAAAAGGGCACAGACAGATTTTTACAGAGAGCTTGCCTCTGTTACAAAGGAGGTAGTGCTTTCTGATTACGAGGAGCTTTTTGGGGAATGACTAAAGGTGAAGAAAAAAGAAGCCTGTGGCGGAATATCCTTGAGGCATCAACGGTTCCGCTAAATGTAGTGGTCTCAACCT
>CAZIIE010000078.1:0-7278 GCA_964539375.1 uncultured Nitrospirota bacterium
ACACCAATACACCAATACACCAATATACCAATATACCAATATACCAATATACCAACTCCCTATTGCTTTCAGCCTGTCTTCCTTATCACCCTGTGTCCACCAAACTGTGCCCTCAGTGCAGCAAGCACCTTGTCTGCAAAGGACTCCTCCTGCCTTGAACGGAAGCGCTTAAAAAGGCTAATCGCCAGTGTATCAGCAGGCACATCAAGCCTTACCGCCTCCTCAAGTGTCCATCTGCCCTCACCAGAGTCCTCCACATAGCCAACAATGGAGTCAAGACCTGGGTCTTCCTTAAAGGCCCTCTCCAGCAGTTCCAGAAGCCAGGACCTTATAACACTGCCATGATTCCAGAGCCTTGAAAGGGCTGAAAAGTCAAGCCCTCTGCCATACTCCGATGCCTTTAACAGCTCAAACCCCTCGGCATAGGCCTGCATCAAACCGTATTCAATCCCGTTGTGAACCATCTTCACATAATGGCCTGCCCCTGTTGGGCCACAGTACATATAACCCTCTTCAGGAGCAAGGGCCTTCAGGATGGGCTCAACCCTTTCGTACACATCCAGCTCACCACCAACCATAAGGCAGAACCCCTCCTTAAGTCCCCAGATACCACCACTTACACCTATATCAAGAAGCTTTATGCCTGACCGAGACAGTGTTTCAGCCCTCCTCAGGTCATCCCTGTAGTGGGTGTTTCCACCATCAATGATGATATCGCCCTCCTGGAGCAGCCCTGATAGCTTTTCTATATGTAGGTCAACGACCTCTCCAGCAGGGAGCATAAGCCAGACAATGGCTGGTTTCGGGAGCTTTTCAACCATCTCCTCCAGACTGAAGCTGCCTGTAGCTCCCTCCTTCTGTAGAAGCTCTGTTTTTGAAGGGGTTCTGTTGTAAGCAACCACCTCATGACCTTTCTGAAGAAGTCTCCTTGCTATGTTCATACCCATCCTGCCAAGACCAACCACTGCTATCTTCATCTTTTCAATTCTCCTTTGTGTTTTTTAAAACTATCATGGGCCATCCAGATTAACAAGGCCCTTTGCATCTTTGATTACAAAGTCGTAAAACCTTCTGTACTGAAGGGGCAATGTCCTGTGCTTAAGGGTTATTATATAAAAATCCCTCTTTATGTTAAATCCCCTGACCTTGACCTCCTTTAGTTTGCCTGATTTAAGCTCCTCCTTAACAGCAATGTCAGAGATAATGGAAATCCCGAGGGAAGCCTTCAGTGCCTGTTTTACAGCATCGGTGGAGCCAAGCACAGCAATCACATTGAGGTCACCAACCCCTATGCCCCTGGAAGCAAAAAAATTCTCCATGGTCTTACGCGTTCCAGAGCCCCGTTCTCTTAAAAGGAAGGGAAGCTTAAGGAGTTCCTCAACACCCAATCTGTTCTTTTTAACAAGCCTTTCTGAACCAACAACTATAAGCCTGTCCTGATAAAAGGGCACTGCCTCAACCTTTTCTGAATCCATAATCGCCCCTGTGAAACCCATCAGAAGCTCATGGCTCTTTACCCTCTCGGTTATATCCTCAGAATCGGCCACACTAATCTCAAAGGACACCTCTGGATAAAGCTGTCTGAACCCTGCAGCATAAGCAGGAAGAAGATAGGTCCCTGGAATGGTGCTTGCACCTACCTTTATAAGACCCTCAACCCTTCTCGTCTCCTCGGTTATGTAATTTTTTAAATTTCTTACCTCATCCAGTATCTCCTGAGCCCTGGGATAAAGAAGCTCCGCTTCCTGGGTGGGCACCACTGTGCGACCAAGACGGTCAAAAAGCTTAAAGCCAAGTTCACTCTCAAGGTTCTTTATCTGTTCGCTTATGGTGGGCTGGCTGAGACCCAGCTCTTCCGCTGCCCTGGTAAAACTCCTGTAGCTATAAACTTTAAGAAATGTGTTCAGTTGATGGAAGTTCATCAGAAGATATTTTACTAAAATGCAGATAAAACTTACAAAAATTATTCCTGCTAAATAAATAGCTCTTTTTGATAAAAGATTAAGTTTATATAGGTTTTTATTATTTGATTTATCTATCATTATTATTGGATAATTTAATGTATAATTTAAGGATGATTACATCGGGCACATCCAGTTCTGAACTGGACAAAATTTTAAAAAGGAGGAATGGCTATGAAGAGGTTTATCAATCTGATTGTATTTCTATTAGTTCTTGCCCTCAGCAGTTCGGTTTTTGCAAAGGAACGGAAGGGTGTTTTTACCATGAATTTTGAAATCAAAAAGGGGAAGGGACATAACACCCGACTCTGGATACCCTATCCACTGTCTGACGAGTTTCAAAAGATTTCAGATGTAAGGATTGATGGTAATTATGACCACTATGCTGTCTACCACTCACCTCAGGCAGAGTCAACCTATATCTATGCAGAGTGGAAAAACCCCTCTGAAACCCCGAAACTGACCTTTACATTCAGGGCTGAGGCTAAAGAAAGGTCTGTAGATGGTTTCAATGAGCAGGGAACAATACCTGTTGAGATAAGCCGCTATCTTAAGTCTGAAAGGTTTTTACCCACCGATGGAAAGATAAAGGAGATTGCTGAAAAAATCACAAAAGGTAAAAGGGGTATCCTTGAAAAGGCAAGAGCAATATATGACTGGACAGTGGAGAATACCTATAGAGACCCAAGAGTGAAGGGCTGTGGAAGGGGCATAGTGGAGGAGACCCTTGCAAAAAGAGGTGGAAAATGTGCTGATATAAGCTCGGTGTTTGTTGCCCTTGCCAGAGCAGCAGGGGTACCAGCAAGGGATGTCTTCGGTATCAGGCTTGCCAAAAAACCTGAAAAGGACATGACCAAGGGTTTTCACTGCTGGGCAGAGTTTTATCTGCCTGGCACAGGATGGGTTCCTGTTGACCCTGCCGATGTCAGAAAGATAATGCTAATCAAAAAGCTCTCCCTTGAAGAGGCAGAATCTTACAGGGAGTATTATTTTGGCAGGGTTGACCAGTACAGGATTGTCCTTACCCACAGTAGCAGAGGGGCAGTGCTTGAACCACCAACAGGTAGCTGTCTTAACTATTTTATGTATCCCTATGCCGAGGTTGATGGAGAGCCCCTTGATTATCTTGACCCAAAGAGTTTTACCTACAATGTAAAGTTCAGGGCACTTTAGTATGTAGTATAATGTGGGAGAGGCATGGGGCTGGTGCCCCGACTGGTCTGCAAAACCAGCTCTTGAGCCATTAAGCAGCATAAGGCTCAGGTGGGTTCGATTCCCACTGCCTCTCTCCAGTTATTTTAGTTTAGCCCAGCAGGGGCGGCAATATTAAGCTTTCGGATATAATTTTTTTAGTTAAAGGAGGTCTTACCATGCTGGTAGATGCAAGAGGCCTTGGATGCCCAAAACCGGTAATCATGGCAGAGGATGCCCTTAAGGAGATAGAGGAAGGCACAGTGGAGGTGCTGGTAGACAATGAAGCCTCAATGAGCAATCTTCAGAGATTTGCTCAGAAGATGGGCTTTTATTCAGAGGTTGAAAAGAGGAATGACCACTGGAGCGTTAAGATAACAAAGGGCTACACCTGTGAGGTTTCGCCTGCAGAGGAAGGGGACGAGAAAAAACAGCTACTGATGATAATCGGAACCGATACCCTTGGCAAGGAAGAAGAAATCGGCAGGATACTGATGAAGGGTTTCCTGGAGACCCTGAAGGTAACGAGGGAACTTCCAGACATGATGTTCTTCCTGAACGCCGGGGTCAGGCTGACCACTGTTAACGATGACACAGTGGCGGTGCTTAAAAAACTGGAAGAAATGGGAGTGGAGATATTCTCCTGTGGAACCTGCTTAAGATACTATGGCCTTGAAGAAAACCTGAGGGTCGGCTACAGGGGAACCACCAACCACATCGTTGAGGGTATGAAGGATTTTAAAAAGGTTGTGTGGGTTTAGGGGTGTATCCCCCAATGATTTTTTTTACAACCACCCTTAATTGACAGAGATAAAACCAACCCCTTAAAATACAACACCTATCAATCTCTGCAGGAGGATTTATGAGGTTTTCAAGGGCCTTTATACCTACATTGAGAGAGACGCCTGCCGATGCAGAGGCTGTAAGCCACAAACTTCTTTTAAGGGGTGGTTTTATACGACAGCTCGCAGCAGGCCTTTACATATTTCTGCCCCTTGGCTGGCGGGTGATGGAAAAAGTAAACAGGATTATCCGTGAGGAGATGGACCGTATAGGAGCACAGGAGATCTTCATGACCGTGCTCCATCCAGCCGAGATATGGCAGAAGACAGGCCGCTGGTATGAAATAGGCGATGAGATGTTCAGGCTTAAGGACCGCACCGGAAGGGATATGTGCCTTGGAATGACCCATGAGGAGATAATGACCTGGCTTGCTGCCCGTGAAATACGTTCCTACAGAGACCTGCCCCAGGTCTGGTATCAGATACAGACAAAACTCCGTGATGAGGCAAGACCCAAAAGCGGAATAATGAGAACCCGTGAGTTCATAATGAAAGACTCCTACAGCTTTGACCGTGACGAGGAGGGTCTTGAGAGGAACTACCAGCTTCACATTGAGGCTTACAGAAGGATCTATACCCGCTGTGGGGTGAGGTTCTATCAGGTTCAGTCAGACCCTGGTATGATGGGTGGCGCTACTGCTCACGAGTTCATGGCACCAAGCCCTGCTGGAGAGGACGATGTTGCCCTCTGTGACAGCTGTGGCTACTCAGCCAATGTGGAGCTTGCAAAAAGTCGTTCTCCTGAGGTAACCCATGAAGACTGGCCCTTTGAAGAGATTCATACACCCCAGAAGAGGACGGTTCAGGAGGTCTCAGAGTTTCTTGGCGTGGGAGCAGAACATTTTATAAAGAGCCTCCTGTATATTGCAGAGCAGGGGCCGGTGCTTGTCCTAATCAGAGGAGACCAGGAGCTTCAGGAGAGGAAACTTGAAAGGGTTATTGGCCCATTCAGACCTGCCCATAAAGAGGAGGTGGTTGAGACCCTGGGGGTTGAGGCAGGCTTTATTGGACCTCAGGGTCATGAGGGCATCAGAATTATTGCCGATGAAACACTCCGTGAAGGCGTTTACATAAGCGGTGCAAACAAAGAGGACTATCATGTAAAGGGTCTCAGGCCTGGTGAGCATTTTCAGGCAGAGTGGGCTGACCTTCACATAGCAAAGGAGGGCGATGGTTGCCCTGAATGTGGTGCCCCTCTGAGGATTGAAAGGGTTATTGAAATCGGCAACATCTTCAAGCTTGGCACAAAGTACTCAGAGCCACTTGAGGCAACCTACCTTGATGCTGACGGTAAACAACGACCAATTATAATGGGTAGCTACGGAATAGGCCCTGCAAGGGTTGCTGCTGCTGCGGTAGAACAAAACCACGACTCTGATGGCATTATCTGGCCTGTTAGCATAGCCCCCTTTTCGGTCATTATTCTTCCCCTTAATATGAATGATAAAAGAACCACTGAAGTGGCTGAGGGGCTTTATAAAGGGCTTCTGGAAAAGGGCATTGATGTGCTTATTGATGACCGCCAGGAAAGGGCTGGTGTTAAATTCAAAGATGCCGACCTTATAGGCATCCCCCTTCAGGTCATAGTTGGGGAGAAGGCCCTCAAAGAAGATAGTGTGGAGATAAAGGAAAGGGCAACAGGCAATAGAACAAAGGTTGAGCTTTCTTCCTGTATCTCCAGGGTGGTTGACAGGCTTGAGGGTATGCACAAGGCCCTTACGCCCAGCTAACACCTTAATTTATATTTCATTTTACTGCCCTTTTTGGTTAAAATATCAGTTGATAGTTTAGGTTCATACAGTTAAGAAGGGCCTTCCCCCAGAAAGCCCTTTTAAGAAAATAGATAAATCTTAGTTGATAACAGGGAGGCGACCATGGGTTTTGTTACAGCTTTAAAGTGCCGCGAATGCGGAAGAGAGTACAGTATAGAGCCAATCTATGTTTGTGAGTTCTGTTTCGGTCCCTTAGAGGTGGTATATGATTACCAGAGGATTAAAAAGGCAATTTCTAAAAAACGCATTGAAAACAGGGATGAAAACCTCTGGAGATACAAAGAACTGCTTCCTATAGATGGTGAACCCCAGGCAGGGCTTTACTCGGGCTTTACTCCTCTGGTTAAGGCAAATAACCTTGCCAGGGAACTCGGTGTAAAAGAGCTTTACATAAAGGATGATACTGTTGCCCACCCAACCTTCTCCTTTAAAGACAGGGTGGTAGCCGTGGCACTTACCAAGGCAAAGGAGTTTGGATTTGACACTGTGGCCTGTGCCTCAACAGGAAACCTTGCCCACTCAGTCTCAGCACAGGGTGCCAAGGCAGGGTTCAACCGTTTCATCTTTATCCCTGCAACCCTTGAGCCAAGTAAGATTGTCTCCTCCCTTGTCTTTGTGCCAAATCTGATAGCAGTGGATGGAAACTACGATGATGTTAACCGTCTTTGCAGTGAGATTGCTAACAAATACAGATGGGCCTTTGTGAATATAAACATCCGTCCCTTTTATGCAGAGGGCTCAAAGACCATAGGCTTTGAAATTGCCGAACAACTTGGCTGGAAGGCACCTGACAATGTGGTGGTGCCCTGTGCAAGCGGTTCACTTCTTACTAAGATCTGGAAGGCCTTTAAAGAGCTTAAAGAGGTAGGCATACTGAAGGATGTGAAAACCAGGGTATTTGCAGCACAGGCCCTTGGCTGTAATCCCATTGCAACAGCAATTAAAAACGATACCGATGTTATAAGACCAGTCAAGCCCGACACTATTGCTAAATCCCTTGCAATCGGAAACCCTGCCGATGGCTATTATGCCTACAAGGCGGTTAAGGAGTCCGGTGGATACGGAGAGGATGTGACCGACGATGAGATAGTGGAGGGTATAAAGATGCTTGCCCGCACAGAGGGCATTTTTGCAGAGACCGCTGGCGGTGTTACAGTGGCTGTAACAAAGAAACTCATTGAGCAGGGCAGGATAGGAAAAAATGAAACCACTGTGATATGTGTAACTGGAAATGGTCTCAAGACAAAAGAGGCCCTTGATGGAAGAATGAACGAGCCTAAATACATAAAACCATCCCTTGGTGACTTTGAGAAGGTGCTGAAGGAGATAAATAGGGAGTAGGGAAATAAAATTCCAAGCACTAAATTCTAAACACAAAATATAGCGTAGAAGATTTGGAAGTTTAAAAAATTGAAAATTGGGATTTGTTTAGGATTTAGAATTTAGAAATTAGAACTTAACTGACGAAAGGGGGTAACAAATGGCAGTAAAGGTATTGATTCCAACACCACT
>CAZIIE010000079.1:0-7194 GCA_964539375.1 uncultured Nitrospirota bacterium
TCCAGATGTTACAGCCCAGAGCCAGAAGTCCCCCATCAGCAAAAAACAGTGCCTGCACCGTGATGACCGAGGCAAGCACAATAAAGGCCGCATAGGGGCCAAGAAGTATTGCAAGAAGCATCCCGCCTGCAAGGTGTCCGCTTGAGCCTGTGGCAGGAATGGTGAAGTTTATCATCTGGGCTGCAAACACAAAGGCACCAAGCACCCCCATTAGTGGAATGAGACGCTCGTTGAGATTGTCTTTAAGTTTTTTTGCTGCATAGGACAGAGTGGCAGCCGTTGCCACCCAGAACCCACCACCTACTGCCGGTGATAAAAGTGCATCTGCCATGTGCATAAGAGACCTCCTTAAAGATGGTTATTGGTATATTTGGTATATTGGTATATTGGTGTAGTGGTGTATTGGTGTATTGGTATAGTGGTATAGTGGTATAGTGGTATAGTGGTGTAATGGGGTAGTGGGAGTTTATTGTGATGGAAAGTGTAGAAAAAGGTTGGAAATTTTTTAGAAATCAGGTTTTTTGATTTAGAAATTTCCCCCTATTCCCTACCCCCTACACCCTACACCCTCTATTTATAATATGTCAGAGATAGAACGCATAGGTGGAGAACCAGCAGAGGATGAAAAGCTCTTTGAGACCACCCTCAGGCCAAGGAGCTTTGATGAATTTATCGGTCAGGAAAAGATAAAAAGCAATCTGAGGGTTTTCATACAGGCTGCCCGACAGAGGGGAGAGCCCCTTGACCATGTCCTCTTTTATGGGCCTCCAGGGCTTGGAAAGACAACCCTTTCTCACATTATATCCAATGAGCTTGGTGTTGGAATAAAGACCACCTCAGGCCCAGTGCTTGAGCGTGCTGGTGACCTTGTGGCAATACTTACCAATCTTAACGAGCATGACATCCTCTTTATTGATGAGATACATCGCATGCCCCGTGTGGTGGAAGAGGTGCTCTATCCAGCCATGGAAGACTACAGGCTTGACATAATAATAGGCCAGGGCCCAAATGCAAGGACTCTGAAGGTCAATCTGCCAGGCTTTACCCTTATCGGGGCAACCACCAGGACAGGCCTTCTTACATCCCCTTTGAGGGACAGGTTTGGTGTAATCATAAGGCTTGAGTATTACAACAAAGAGGAGCTGACCAGGATAATCAAGCGTTCTGCCAGCATACTGAAGGTCAGGATAACCGATGAGGCTGCCCAGGAGATAGCACGCCGTTGCCGTGGCACTCCACGAATAGCGAACAGGCTTTTAAGAAGGGTGAGGGATTTTGCTGAGGTTATGGGAGATGGAGTTGTGGATATTGACATCACCAATCATGCCCTTCAGGCAATGGATGTGGACGAAAGAGGGCTTGATGAGATGGACAGGCGGCTTTTAAGGACAATTATAGAAAAGTATCAGGGTGGGCCTGTTGGTATTGAAACCCTTGCCGCCTCTTTAAGGGAAGACCGTGAGACCATTGAGGATGTCTATGAGCCCTATCTTCTTCAGGAGGGGCTTATAGAAAGAACGCCCCGTGGCCGTCTTGCCACCCGCTGGGCCTACGAACACCTTAAGATAAAGATACCAGAGCGGTTATTCTAACCCCTACCCCCTACACCCTACACCCTAACACTACCGCCACATTCACCCCACCAAAACCAAAGGAGTTCTTAAGCACCTTTCCCACAGGAGCCTCAAGGGGCTCTGAAAGGATATTAATTTTTAGCTCTGGCTCGGTGGTGTTAATGGTGGGCGGAATCACACCCTGATGTATGGACAGGGCTGACAGGGCAATCTCAAGGGCAGAGGATGCACCAAGCATGTGGCCTGTCTGGGATTTATTGGCTGTTACATAAACCCCTTCACCAAAGAGCTCTGTTATTGCCTCAGCCTCCACCCTGTCACCAAGCTGGGTTGAGGTGGCATGGGCATTTACAAGTTTAATCTCCCCTGGTTCAGTGTTTGCTCTTACAAGGGCACGCCTCATAACCTCTATCTCGTCTTCTTTATCAGGTCGGGTCTGGCCTGAACGGGAGGTCAGACACTCTGCAGATAGGACCTCTGCATAAATCCTTGCCCCTCTTTTTTCTGCCCTTTCAAGCTCCTCAAGTACCATCATACAGGCACCTTCAGAGAGAACAAAGCCATCTCTTCTACGGTCAAAGGGTCGGCTTGCCTCGGGGGTGTCCTGTTTTGAAAGCACCCCTGTTTTTCCGTATCCCTCAAGGCATAGCCTTGTGATGGGTGCGTCGGATGCCCCTGCCAGAGCAACCTTAGCATAACCTGACCTGATTAACCTGTATGCCTCCATCAGGGCCATTGCTCCTGAAGCACAGGCAGCAGACACAGCCATGGACTCTCCCTTAAGATTTAGCTCCTCAGCCACCTGTGAGCATGCCATGTTGGCAGTGGTGGCAGGCATAAGATAGGAGGAAAATCGCGAAGAGCCCAGGGCCTGTTCAATAAAGGTAACACCTGCCCTGCTTGTGCCGATTATGATGGCTGTGTCAGGCGGTAATTCGGTGCGGGCATCCTTCACTGCCTCAACAGCACTTACCACTGCATACTGGACAAAGGGATCAAGCCTTTTTAGCTGTTTTTCTGTAAAAAAACCCTTAAGCCTCTCGGTGTTTACTTCACCTGCAAGTTTGTAAGGCAAGGAGGAGGTATCAATCCTGCTGCACAGAGCTATACCGCTTTTGCCCTTCAGGACAGCTTCCCAGGTCTCCTGAAGGTTTACACCAAGGGGTGTTACAGCCCCTATTCCAGTAATAACAACCCTCATTCTATTAAAAATCCTAAATCCTAAATACTAAATTCGAAACAAATCACAAATCCCAATTTCTCAAATATAATGTTTACCTTGTATTGTTTAGAGTTTAGATATTAGTGCTTAGAAATTATTTTCTGGTATATCCTGAACACCTTATACCTCTTTCCTCCTATCATCTCAACAAGCCTTATAACGGGCAGGTTGTCTTCAAGTATCCAGGAAAACTCCACCCTTTTGTATCTCTTTGCCCCTTTAAAGCCCTCCCTGAAAAGAAGGGCATCCACCCCCCTTAATCTGTACTCAGGGCGAACACCGAGTAAGAGAAGTCTAAGGTCTTCAATCTTTCTCTGGTAGTAAAGGGCCTTGAGAATGCTCAGGGGCGTGATTCGTCCCCTCATCTTTCTAAGGACAAGATTGAAATCAGGCATCATGCCAAGAAATCCCACTGGCTCGCCATCCTTTTCTGCAATAAGGTTAAGCTCCGGTCTTATTATTGGCTTCAGCCTTTTTGCCATATAAAGAAGCTCATCGTCAGAGATCGGGATAAAACCCCAGTTGTCCTTCCATGCCCTGTTGTAGATGCTCTGGAATATCTTAAGTTCATCAACCAGCCTTTTGGGATTTACAACACGCACCCTGATACCAGAACGCTCTGCTATCTTTGATGCCCTGTAGACCTTCTCAGGAAGCTCATCAGGTATATCCCTGATAAAGGCAAAAAGGTCCTTTGATTTTTTATAACCGAGCCTTTCCATCTGCTCATTGTAATAGGGTGGGTTGTAGGGGGTCATCAGTATGGGAGGGGCATCAAATCCCTCTATAAGAAAGCCACATTGTTCATTGGTTGACAGGTTCATTGGCCCCCTTATGGTGTTTAACCCAAGGCGATGGGCCTCCTGCTCAACGGTTTTCATAAGCGATGAAGCTACCTCAAGGTCATCTTCTGCCTCGTAAAGGCCAAAAAAGAGTGTCTTTTCATGATGATACTGGTTGTGACGATGGTTCAGTATGGTTGCCACACGGCCAGAGGGTCTGTTGTCTCGGTAGGCAAGAAACATTTTTATCTCAGCGGTTCTGAAAAAGGGGTTTTTCTTTGATAGATGGCCCTTCTGGTCATGGATAAGCTCGGGGCTGAAATTAGGGTCATCCCTGTAGAGCCTGAAGGGGAGTTTTATAAAGGTTGAAAGCTGCCCTCTGGTGAGAACCTCTTTAACCTGAACCATCAGATAAGACCAAGTGCAGTTCCAACCTTTTTAAAGGCCTCAAGCACATAGTCCAGATGTTCATCGGTATGGGTGGCCATGTAGCTCGTCCTGATAAGGGCCTTTCCATCAGGCACAGCAGGGCTGACAGCCACATTGGCAAAAACACCCTCCTGCTGAAGCATCATTGCCATCTTAAAGGCTGTTTCATTTTCACCAACAATTATGGGTATGATAGGGGTCTGGCTTGGTCCCACCTCAAAGCCAAGCTCTTTGAAGCCCTTTAGCATCTTGTGCGTGTTTTTCCAGAGCTTCTGAAGTCTTTCTGGCTCCTGCTCTATGATATCAAGGGCAGCACTCACAGCAGCAACCGAGGCAGGAGGAGGTGAGGCACTGAAGATGAGTGAACGGGCAAAGTGCTTTATGTAATGTATAACATCCCTGTCACCGGCAACAAAACCACCTATAGAGGCAAGGGACTTACTGTATGTGCCCATTATAAGGTCAACCTCCTGCTCAAGCCCAAAGTGTTCACAGGTGCCACGGCCTGTCTTGCCAAGCACTCCTATACCGTGGGCATCGTCAACCATCAATCGGGCTCCGTACTGCTTTGCAAGCCTGACCACTTCAGGTAGATTTATGATATCTCCCTCCATGCTGAACACACCGTCAACCACGATCAGACATCCCCTGCCATTAATGCCCTTTAAAACCCTTTCAAGGTCGTTCATATCGTTGTGCCTGTATTTCTTTATCTCTCCGTAGGATAATCTGCAGCCATCAATAATGCTTGCATGGTTCATCTTGTCAATGACCACCACATCGTCTTTACCAACAAGGGCGGATATTACACCGAGATTTACCTGAAAGCCAGTGGAAAAGATAAGGGCTGCCTCCTTACGCATAAAGCGGGCAAGCTTTTCTTCCAGTTCCACATGGATGTCAAGGGTGCCGTTGAGGAACCTTGAGCCAGCACAACCTGTGCCGTATTTCTTTATTGCATTAATTGCAGCCTCTTTTACCCTGGGGTCATTGGTAAGGCCCAGGTAGTTGTTTGAACCAACCATAATCATCCTCTTGCCATTCATGTAAACCACAGGGTCCTGGGCACTTTCTATCATCCTGAAGTAGGGATAAAGCCCTGCCTCCATTATCTCCTTTGCCTTTGTGAATCTGAAACACTTGTCAAAAAGGTCTTTCATAGCCATCTGTTTATCCTGTACCAGTCTGCTGTCCATTTAATCCCCTCCCGTAGTTCTACCCGAGGTTTATACCCCAGATGTCTGACCGCCTTTGAGCAGTCACAGAGCCAGCATTTATAGCTTAACTCCCTGACCTTGTCTCTGTTGAATATGCTTCTGCCCTTTGTGAGCCTCTCGCCCATACTTGCAAGAAAGGGCATCATTGCCCAGGGTATCCTGACCTTTGTGGGCTTTTTGTTAAAGGTCCTTGCTATCAAAAAGGCAATCTCCTCGTTAGTATGCTCATTCATATCAGTAATGAAGTAGGTCTCTCCGATAGCCCTTTCACTTTCAGCAGATTGTATTATACCATTTATCAGGTCATCAATATAAACCAGTGAGTATCGGGCATTGCCCCAGTAGGGGAAAATCCCTCTCTTGATTAGCTTGAAAAACATGTAAAAGTCTCGGTCTCTCGGGCCATACACAGCAGATGGCCTGATTATGGTATAGGGGATATCCCTGCATTCCCTTTTTACCACCTCCTCAGCCTCAAGCTTGCTTCTTCCGTAGTGAGACACAGGCCTTGGGGGTGTGTCTTCAGAAATAGGCTTTCCATCATAACTTGGCCCTGAGGCAGCCTGACTGCTCAGGAGGACAAATCTCTTCAACTGCCTGTTAGCTGAAAGGACAGCCTTTAAGATGTTCTCCGTGCCCTTGACATTTACACAGAAGTAGTCCTCCTCACGGCAGGCCTTTGTTAGCCCGGCAAGATGAAACACATAATCACAATCAGATACAGCTTCTTTCAGGCTGTCAAAGTCTATGCAGTCGCCATAGACGATCTCAACAGCCTGAGACTCTATCCATTTTGTGTCAGAGGTCTTTCTTATTAGACACCTTACAGAATAACCCTTTTTAAGAAGTGCCTCAGTAAGGTGGCTTCCTATAAAGCCTGTTGCTCCAGTGACTAAAGCCTTCATGGTTAATTTATAAAAACAAAGCCCTCTGAAAGGGCTTTGTTATTTTGTTAAATAGCGTAAAGAATAGTCAAGAGATGGTTTTCATAAAAGGTTATCAGAGGCTCATTGCCTCAAGCCTTGCAATGCGTTCTTCAATAGGTGGATGGGTGCTGAAGAGCTTCATCAAGCTTTTGCCTGAAAGGGGATTAACAATGAACATATGGGAGGTAGCAGGGTTAGCGTTAAGGGGGATACTCCTTGATGCCATCTCCAGTTTTCTGAGGGCAGAAGCCAGCCAGCGAGGATTACCGGCTATCTTTGCTCCACCAGCATCGGCTGCAAACTCCCTTGACCTTGAAATGGCCATCTGGACAATCATCGCAGCAATTGGTGCTATTATCATGATAATCAGGGCAGCAAAGGGGTTGCCATCGTCATCGTCCCTGCCAAGGCCTCCAAAAATCAGTGCCCACTGAGCCATGTGAGCAAGGTAACTGATAGCTCCTGCAATAGAGGCAGCTATGGTGCTTATCAGGATGTCACGGTGTTTAACATGGGCAAGCTCATGACCAATCACACCAGCTAATTCTTCTTCAGAGAGGATTCTTAGTATCCCTGTGGTGACAGCCACAGCTGCGTGTCTTGGGTTTCTTCCAGTTGCAAAGGCATTGGGCTGGTCAGCATTGATTATATACACTCTGGGCATTGGAAGGTTAGCCTTCTGGGCGAGATTTCTCACTATTGAATACAGCCCAGGTGCTTCAGCCTCTGTAACCTCTCTGGCACGATACATGGCAAGCACTATCCTGTCGCTGAACCAGTAGGTTCCAAGGTTCAGCATTAGTGCCATCATAAGCGCAAAGGTCATTCCTGCCCTTCCTCCAATAGCTCCACCAACCCATATAAAAAGCAGGGTTAGCAGAAACATAAGCAGGAAGGTCTTAAATGTATTCATAAACCAACCACCTCCTTGAAAGCATAGAGCCTGTTCAACAGGCTCTAACTTATTAATTTTCAATTAAAAATCCTTGTTCAAAAATTCCTTTACCTAACTTTGAGGGACTCCGTCCCTCAAACTCCCTATTT
>CAZIIE010000080.1:0-7001 GCA_964539375.1 uncultured Nitrospirota bacterium
CCCTCTTCCTTCAGGGCAAGCTCACTGTCTTTATCATCGGTGGGTTGTTTTTTTTCCTCCATCCTATGCTCCTCCTTCCTGCTCAAGAATTTTTGAAAGATAACGAGCAGCAGTATCAACCAGTGACATCACTGAAGAGTAATCCATCCTCTTAGGCCCTATAATTCCTATAATACCAGCAGGCTTATCCTTGTCCTTATAGGCTGAGGCGATTATGCTCATGGTGTTCATCTCCTTAATTGGGTTTTCAGAGCCGATTACCACCTGAACTCCCTCACTGTGGATAATACTGTCTAATAATTTTATCATTTTATGCTTGTTTTCGATAGTCTTTGAAATCTCCTTTATCTTTTCCACATCTGTAAAGTCAGGTAGCTCAAGTATGGATGAAAGCCCCGTGATGAATACATTTGCACCGTACTCATCAATGGATTCCTTGCAAAGGTGCAGGGCCTTCTCAATAAGGGTATCGCAGAGCTTTTTGTCCTCAATAAGCTCGTTCATCAGATGTTTTCTTATTTCCTTTATCGTATAACCGGTAAACTCCCTGTTTATATATTTTGCTATGTTGTCAAGGTCGTTGGCTGTGAGGTTGTGCTCATTGCGGATTATCTTGTGCCTAATAACCCCTTCATCGGTTAGTATCATGGCAGCTATATGGTTTTCCTTGTACGGGACAAGCTCAATCCTTCTCAGGGTGCTTCCCTCAGGCCCTGGTGACATGGCAAGACCCAGGAAGTGAGAAAGGGATGAGAGGGTTCGGGATGCCTCATTTAAAAGGTCTTCCATGTCAGTTGAGATGGTGCTGAAACGCCTCTGAAGCTCCTCAAGCACCTTTGTGTCAATGAAGGTATCCCTGCCTATGATATGCTCAACATAGTATCGGTAACCCTTGTCAGTGGGCACCCTGCCAGCCGAGGTGTGGGGTTGTGTGAGGTATCCCATCTCCTCAAGGTCAGCCATAATGTTCCGAATGGTCGCAGGTGAATACTTAAAGGCATACTTTTTCACCACAAACCTTGACCCCACAGGGTCAGGGTTTTCTATATAGCTCTTCACAACTGCCCAGAGAACCCTCTCTGACCTCTCATCTAACATTTTAGCACTCTCCTTCACCGAGTGCTAATAATTTAACAATTAATTACCGTCATTGTCAAGTCTTTTTTTGGTAATGATTTATATTACAGGCAGTTACTATCTAATACTTAAAGTAAATTATAAAGTTAAAGAACACAGGCAAAGGCAGCACTGGTGAAAAAAATCAGGAAAGGAGATTATTTTGAAATGCTGTAGATGCAGGCAGTTGCACCTTCAGAGATGCAGGAAATCCTCTTTATTTTGCTGTCAATCACCTCTTTATAGAATTCAAGCTCAGACTTACAGCTTTCTCTGTATTTTTTTGATACGCTTGATATGGGGCAGTTGTACTGTTTTAACTGGTAGGATTTGTCATCCTCAACAAACTCAACCAGAAAACCCTCCTCATCAAGAAGATTGGCAAGGGCCTGAAGCCTTTCTCTGGCATCCTTTGTGCCGTTGACCTTTGGCTTACGCTCCTTTACAAGGGCTTCCTTTCTCCATCTAAATATATCACCTATCTTTTTTCTGCCCTCATGCCTCTCAATCTCCTCAAGTAGCTGTAGCATAAACCGGTCGTACTGTTTTGGGAAAAGGTTGTCAGCCTTCTCAGTGATTCTGTAAATATATCCAGGTCTGCCAATGCCCTGTCTTCTGGTCACATAGGTTACGAGACCCTTTCTTTCAAGGGCTAAAAGGTGCTGTCTGATCCCCATAGAGGTGATATTTAACTCCTTGCTGAGCTCATCGGTGGTCATCCCACCCGACTTCTTAAGCAGAAGGAGTATTTTCTTGCGCGTTGGATTTTCCTCTCGGATATTAACCATACCAAAGGATAACATATTATTTAAAAATAGTCAATAATTTAAAATAGTTAAAATAAATAATTTAAAGTAACTCCTATTTTATTTAAGAGCCTGTTCAACAGGCTCTTACTTATTAATTATCAATTAAAAATTCCTTTACCTAACTTTGAGGGGCTTTGCCCCTCAAACTCCCCATATTAAGGATAAAATTTTAATTCATTATTGGGGTTCCAAAGGGGCGGAGCCCCTTTGAGGGACGGAGTCCCTCAAACTCCCCATATATTTAATTTTTAATTCATTATCGGGGTTCCAAAGGGGCGGAGCCCCTTTGAGTAACCAACGAAAATCTGCTATTTTCGGTGGTCTGGGGGCAAAGCCCCCAGAGTAAAGTCCTCATATTTCTTGAACAGCCTCTATTCAATATTATTAAGGGAAAGGAGATACTTCCTAAGGATTTCTCTGTCACTGGTGGAGAGTCTTTTAAACTCAATGCCCACCTTATAGGCCTTTGTGCCATTTTCAGGTGCCATAATATGGGCAACCCTTCCCAGAAAGTTTATCCTTTTTTTATCATCAAGCTTGATGCTCATATCGTAATGTTCATCAATCTTCATGGGAAGGAAGGTCTCTATTAGCATACCTGAAAGACTTATCTTCTTAACAATAAAGTCCATCGGAGAATCAATCTGGGCCTTATCATTTTTTACTCTGAACCTTCCCAGTATCCTCTTTTCAAGGGTCATAATCCTGTTTGATTCTATGAAGTTTGCAATGTCGTCAGCCCTTTTTGTAAATATTTTATTGAACCTTATGCCCGAGCGGTATATGGGCACCACATCACCTGTTTCTGTTCTAACGGTTCTCTGAAGGCGTGACCAGACAATCTGGCCATCAATAAGGATGGTTTTATCATGGTTGTGAAGCTTTATTGAGTAGTTCTTGTCAATGCCGAGCATCTTGCTGGTCTCAATTGCCATTCCCTCCAGGCTCATATTGATTATCTTAACATCAAAGCTGTAGGTTACCTCACCCTCAACATTGTCAACCTCGTATCTCTTATGGGAGCGCCTTTCTTTTCCTTTCCCCATCCATCCCTCCTTTTAAAAGAGTTCAGGTTTATTTTACAATTATTCCAGCGTATCCAACAACCTGTGAGTAATCTCCTGTTATATCTCCTGAGTTTGCATATTTTACCAGTTCTGCCTTATTTGCACCAAGTTGTCGTGCTGCAAAGAGCATTGTTGTTACTGGCAGGTAGCCACACATGGATATTCTCTTTGCAACTACTGTATTATATAGACCTTCAGGGTCAAGGTCAAGTATCCTTTCAATTGCAAGGAAATCAAGCCTCCTTGCCTCCTGGGCAGGTAGATAGTGGCTCATGTCTGAGCTTGCTATAATGGTTATCGGATAGTCTGATTCTGACAGTGCCTTTGCTATTGCCTGACCGAGTTGTTCACACTCCTTAAGGGAGGCTTGCATGATGGAGATGGGCACAAAACGGGCATCGGCCTTGAAATAGGCAATAAAGGGAAGTTGCACCTCAATAGAATGTTCAAAGAGATGGGCCCTGTCATCCTTTTCAACAAGTGTGCTTGCCTGTTTGTAAATCCTGTGAGCAAGAACCTGGTCTATTTCCAGTCTACCAAGGGGTATCTCCCAGCTTCCTTCAGCCATGAGAGAGACAGCACTACCAAGCCCTGTGTGGTTTGGACCAAGTATCAGAAAGGTTTCGGGAAACTCAATCTTTGAAAACACAAGGCCAGCTACATGACCAGAATACATATAGCCTGCATGGGGAGAAACCGCCCCTATCACCCTTTCACGGGGCAGGTCTTGCACATAAAGGGATATTTCCTTTTTAAGACCCTCCTCAGTTCCCCTGTAAAACTGCCCTGCTACCTGTGCCTGTCTGATCATAGCCCCCTACCTGTTTGGATTTAAAAGGCCTCTTCATCCTCTTCATAAATTATCTCATCGGTGTAATCAACAAACCTGGTGCAATGGGGTAGAAAGGTAAGCTTCACCTTTGCCTGAGGCCCGTTTCTCTGTTTTGCAATGTCAGCTATGATAACATTGTCCTGTTCAGCGTCCTTTTTCCTTGAGCCTTCCTCCCGATACAGAAACAGTATCACATCAGCATCCTGCTCAATTGCCCCTGACTCTCTGAGGTCTGCAAGGGTGGGCTTTTTGTCGCTTCTCTTTTCCACATCCCTGTTTAGCTGGCTAAGGGCAAGCACCGGGACCTCAAGCTCCTTAGCAAGGGCCTTAAGAGACCTTGAAATGTCTGAAATCTCAAGATCCCTTCTTTCATATTGTCCCCTTCCTTTCATGAGTTGCAGATAGTCAACTATTATGAGACTGAGGCTTCCCTTTTCAAGCTTGAGCCTTCTTGCCTTTGCCCTCATCTCAAGCACAGAGAGGTTGGATGTATCATCTATATATATGGGAGCCTCTGCCAGTCTGCCAGCAGCAGTGGTGAGTTTGTGCCAGTCCTCCTTGCTTATAAAACCACTTCTAACCTTGTTTGCATCCACCATTGCCTCTGAGCAGAGCATCCTTATGGCAAGAGACCTGTTAGACATCTCAAGGCTGAAGATAGCAACTGGCTCACCAAGGTCTATTGCCACATGCTGGGCTATATTAAGTGCAAAGGTGGTCTTTCCAATTGAGGGCCTTCCACCAATGATTATCAAATCACCCTTTTGGAAGCCTGTTGTGTATCGGTCAAGGTCGCTGTATCCTGAAGGCACTCCAGTAATGGCCTTTTTGCTATCATAGAGGTCCTCAATCATCTGGAAGCTGTCCTTTATGAGGTCCTTCATCTTGGCAAAGGATGTGGTAATCCTTTTGTCCGATACATGGAAGATGGTCTTTTCAGCTTCGTCAACCATTTCATCTGCAGGAAGTCCACCATCGTAGACCATCTCCACCACCTTTGTGGCTGCGTTTATTAGACCTCTCATGAGAGCCTTTTCGCGGATAATCCTTGCATGGTGGCTAACATTTGCAGCTGTTGGCACCGATGCAACCAGCGACGAAAGATAGGATACACCACCAACGCTTTCAAGCTCCTTTTTCATCTGAAGGTGGTCTTTCAGAGAGATTAAATCAATGACCTCTCCCTTTTCAGAAAGCTCAATCATTGCGGTGAATATCTTGCGGTGGGCCTCACGGTAGAAGTCTTCAGGAGAGAGTATCTCCATGACTTTGAAAAGAGCCTCTTTATCAAGCAGTATAGCACCTAAAACCGATTGTTCTGCCTCCAGGTTCTGGGGTGGAACACGGTTGGCTATTTTTTCATATTCGGTCAGTTGCATTTCAGGTCAAATTTAAGGGTTAAATAATCAGTCTTCTTTTTCGACCTGAAGGGTAATCTCAGCAGTTACATCTCTGTGCAGCTTTACCTTTACCTTGTATTCACCAAGACGCTTGATTGGCTCATCAAGGAGTATTGTTTTTCTGTCTATCTCAAAGCCCTTGTCTTTAAGGGCCTTTTCAATGTCAATGCTGGTTACCGAGCCAAAGAGCTTGTCCTCCTCACCTGCCTTGACCTTTATGACCAAGGGGGTGGAGGATATCTTGTCAGCCAGTATCTGGGCTGCGTTTTTAATCCTTTCAGCCTTCTGCTGAAGTGTCCTTTTATAGTGCTCAAACTCCTTTATATTTCTTGGATTTGCCTCAACGGCAAGGTTTCTTGGAATAAGATAGTTTCTTGCATAACCTGGCTTAACATTTACAATATCACCCATACTGCCAAGACGGTCAACATCCTCTTTAAGTATAACCTTCATATCCCTTCCTCTCCTTTCAATCTGAAAGTTTCTGGTGTCTTATAGTATAGCCAAGGAGGTGTTTTTGATGCAAGCGACAACCCTTTTGATTGGAAAATTTATTGACAGGAAAGGGGAGAAAATTTTAATATATTTAACGTTGGGGAGTCGTCTAATGGCAGGACGGCAGACTCTGGATCTGCTTGTAGGGGTTCGAATCCTCTCTCCCCAGCCATTTAATCAATCCTTCACGCGGTCCCATCGTCTAGTGGCCCAGGACACCGGCCTCTCACGTCGGTAACAGGGGTTCGAGTCCCCTTGGGACCGCCAAAAATATCTTTTAAAATCAATAAGATAGGATAAGGTTATTCATTAGAGACTTCTTGTTTTTCTTCAGACTGTAGCAGAATTGTAGCAGTGTTGCTTGAATCAAATTTAGAAATAGCCTCTCTTAGGTCTTCTATTAACAGGTGGGCATATCTTTGTGTCATGCGCTGGTCTTTGTGGTTAAGTAGCTTTTGAACTCTGTAAAGGTCAACCCCTGAGCGTACAAGATATGTTGCAAAGTCATGCCGAAGGTCATGAAATCTAAAGTCTTTAATACCTGCACGTTTAACTGCTCTTGCAAAGGCTACACTAACCTGTTCTTTGGTGTAGGGTTTTCCGTTTTCATTACAAAAAACGTACGGACTGATAATTTTTCTTTTTTTGATAATATTCTGGATGGTTTCTCTAACTAACTTAGTCATTGGAATACAGATTGGTTCTCCGTTTTTTGTTTTTCCTACGTGAATAAGGTTGTTTTTAAAATCAACTTGAGAGACGTGAAGGTTAACGATATTAGTTCTTCTCAGTCCAGTTTGAGCAGCTACGATTACAATCGGCTTAAGCCATGATGGAAGGGTAAAACGCAATCGTTCGGCTTCTTCAGGCTTGAGAAATCTAACACGTTTTACTTCAGGGGGCAGTGTCTTAAAGATTTTTGTAACAGGATTTTCTTTACAGAGTTCCCACTCATTGATAGCAGTATTGAATACTCTACGTAAAAATGACAGCTCAATTCTTACTGTTGTAGCCGATACCTTTTTGAGTCTTTGAGATTTGTATTTACTGATCAGGGAGGGGGTGACATTTTTTAACTGTACATCACCAAAGAAATCAAGGAAATGCTTAACGATTTGCTGGTCACGGATGTAGGTTGTTTTAGCTTTCAAACAAGATACCTCATCCATATATCGTTTGAGTAATTCTTTGATAGTAATATTGGCAACCGGTTTAAATTCATTGTTTATTATATCGTTGACTATTTTGTGATATAGCTTTTCAGCAAGCTTTTTATTTTGAG
>CAZIIE010000081.1:0-6723 GCA_964539375.1 uncultured Nitrospirota bacterium
GCCTTTGCCGCCCATCCAAGGTGAGTCTCCATTATCTGACCAACATTCATACGGGAGGGAACACCAAGGGGGTTAAGCACAATATCCACTGGCGTTCCATCAGGCAGAAAGGGCATGTCCTCCACTGGAAGCACCATTGCCACAACACCCTTGTTACCATGACGGCCTGCCATCTTGTCACCAATCTGTATCTTTCTCTTGGTGGCTATATAGACCTTTATCACCTTGTTCACACCAGGAGGAAGCTCATCACCCTTTTTCATCCTCTCCACACGCTCATCATAAAGCTTCTTCAGTCTTTTTTCCTCCTCCTTTATCTCCCTTAGAATCTCGGCTATCTCCTGGTTCTTTGAGCTGTCCTTGAGCTTGAACCTGTTCAGATACTGCTCCTTAACTGTATTGAGCACCTTCTGGGTGACCTTCTGACCCTTCTTGAGCACCGGCTCCTTAATCCTTGGTATCTTCACATCTTCGCTAACAACACTACCGAGAAGTATGCTCTTTATCTTTCCATAGCCCTCTTCCTTGCAGACCCTGATTTTTTCATCAAGGTCTCTTCGGAGATTTGCAAGCTCCTCCTCTTCCAGTGCCTTGTGACGGGCATCCTTTTTCACACCCTTACGGGCAAAGATCTTAACATCAACCACCGTTCCTGTAACTCCTGGTGGAACCCTCAGGGATGTATCCTTAACATCCTCTGCCTTCTCACCGAAGATTGCCCTCAGTAGCTTCTCCTCAGGTGTAAGCTGGGTCTCTCCCTTTGGCGTTATCTTACCAACCAGTATATCTCCAGGCTCTACCTCAGCACCTATACGGATAATGCCACTTTCGTCAAGGTCCTTAAGAGCCTCCTCGCCAACATTGGGTATGTCACGGGTAATCTCCTCAGGGCCGAGCTTGGTCTCCCTTGCCTCTACCTCAAACTCCTCAATGTGAATAGATGTATAAACATCCTCCTTTACAAGCCGCTCGCTTATCAGGATGGCATCCTCAAAATTGTATCCACCCCAGGGCATGAAGGCTACCAGCACATTCTTTCCAAGGGCAAGCTCACCAAGGTCTGTGCAGGCACCATCGGCAAGGATGTCGCCTTTTTCCACCTTCTGTCCTGGCTTAACAATGGGCTTCTGGTTAAAACAGGTTCCCTGGTTTGACCTGATAAACTTCTCAAGATTGTATATATCCACTCCTCCGCCCTTTTCGGTAACCCTGACCACTATCCTTTTGGAATCAACGCTTTCAACAACCCCTGCCCTTCTTGCCACTGTTAGCACACCCGAGTCTCTTGCAGCAACTCTCTCCATAAGGGTGCCAACCACCGGAGCCTCAGAAACCAGAAGGGGTACTGCCTGACGCTGCATGTTTGAGCCCATCAGTGCCCTGTTAGCGTCGTCATTTTCAAGAAAGGGTATAAGGCTCGCCGAAACACCAACAATCTGCTTGGCTGAGACATCCATGTACTGGACCTCTTCAGGAGGAACCATCTTAAAATCGCCAGCCTGCCTTGCAGGAACCGTATCGCCAACAAGCCTGCCGTTTTTGTCCACAGGAGCTGTTGCCTCAGCTATCACATACTTTTCACCATCTATAGCAGTCAGGTACTCAATCTCATCGGTCACCTTACCGTTTTTCACCTTCCTGTAGGGCACCTCAATAAAGCCAAACTCATTCACCCTGGCATAGGTTGCAAGAGAGGTTATAAGACCGATGTTAGGACCCTCAGGGGTCTCAATAGGGCATATCCTTCCGTAGTGGGTTGGATGAACATCCCTGACCTCAAAACCAGCTCTCTCACGGGTCAGTCCACCTGGGCCGAGGGCACTCACCCTTCTTTTATGGGTAATCTCAGAAAGGGGATTGGTCTGGTCCATGAACTGACTCAGCTGGCTGGAGCCGAAGAACTCCTTCACCGCAGCCATGACTGGCTTGGCGTTTATAATGTCATGGGGCATTATCTCCTCTTCATCGGTTTTAAGGGTCATCCTTTCCTTTATTGCCCTTTCCATCCTCATAAGTCCAATCCTGAACTGGTTCTCCAGTAGCTCTCCAACGCCCCTGACACGCCTGTTACCAAGGTGGTCTATATCATCAACCTCACCACGGCCTGTTCTTAACTCAAAAAGATAACGGGCTATCTCAATTATATCCCTATCAGTAAGAACGGTAACCTCAAGAGGTATGTCAAGCCCTAACTTTTTGTTTATCTTAAGTCTTCCCACAGGAGAAAGGTCATACCGCTTCGGGTCAAAAAACAGCCCGTTAAAGAGCTCCTCCGCTGCCTCAATGGTGGATGGTTCTCCAGGACGGAGTTTTTTGTATATCTCTATAAGGGCATCCTCCCTGGTCTTGACGCCATCGGTCATTATGGTCTCCCGAAGGGAGGGCAGGTAGCGGACATTGTCAATAAAGAGTAGCTCAAGCTCCTTAATGCCTGCCTCTATGACCTGGTTAAGGTTCTCCTCGGTAAGCTCTCCATTACTGTCAACTATTACCTCGCCAGTCTCAGGGTCTATAATGTCCTTAAGGGTTACCCTTCCAATCAGCTCTTCCCGGGTGATGGGTATCTCCTCAATACCCGCATTCCTGAGCCTCCTGATAGAGACCTTTGATATCTTTCCACCCTCTCTCAGGATTATATCCCCTGTTTTAGGGTCACGAACCTCAACATTTGAACGGCTTCCTGCCAGAAAATCCGTAACAGGTCTTACAAACTCATCAGGTCCCTTTATGGTTATGGTCTCTATGGGGTAAAAGGTCTTCAGAAGCTCTTCGTTGGTGTAACCAAGTGCCTTGAGCACTATAGTAGCTGGTATCTTTTTTCTCCTGTCTATCTTCACATAGAGATGGTCCTTTGTATCAAACTCGTAGTCAAGCCAGGAGCCTCTGAGAGGTATAACCCTGGCAGTGTAAAGGGGTCTGCCGCTAACATGGGTCTTTGTCTTGTCTGGGCTGAAGGCAACACCTGGGGAACGGTGTATCTGGCTTACTATAACCCTCTCGGTTCCATTTATGATAAAGGTCCCTGTTTCCGTCATCAGTGGGAGCTCGCCCATGTAAACTTCCTGCTCTCGGGACTCCTTTAGTTTCTTTGTTCCCTTTTCGTCAATATCGTAAAGATCAAGCCGAACCTTTATCTTAAGGGGAGCACCGTAGGTAATACCCTTGTTAATGCACTCCCTCGGGGTAAACTTGGGCTCACCAATTGAGTATTCAAGAAGCTCAATGGTTGATGTCTCGTTGTAGTCGGAAATGGGGAATACGCTGTTGAAGGCTGCCTGGAGCCCGATGTTTTTCCTTTTATCAGGTGGAACATCCTTCTGAAGAAATCTCTCATAGGAGGTCTTCTGAAACTCCAGAAGATAGGGGACATCAATTAAAGGCTTTACCTTCCCAAAATTCACTCTTTCTCTTAAAACCCTTGCCATGGCTCTCCTTTCAAACCTCTTTTTTGGGTTTTGAGGCTACCAATATAGCCTCTTCATGATTTTTCTGTATCCCTTCAGTGCAATCTATCCTATAAACCGCCTCATTACCTTTCTTTACTAAAACCTGTAAAGGCAGACAAGGGATAAAGGCTATCCTTTGTCTGCCCCATTGTGTTCACAACCCTCAACTTACTTGATCTCTACAGTTGCGCCCTGCTCTTCCAGTTTTGCCTTGATTGACTCAGCCTCTTCCTTGGAGACACCCTCTTTCACTGGCTTTGGTGCACCATCAACCAGCTCTTTGGCCTCCTTAAGGCCAAGTCCTGTAATCTCCCTGACAACCTTGATGACCTGAATCTTCTTATCACCAACGGCTGAAAGTATTACATCAAAGCTTGTCTTTTCCTCAGCTGCTGCCTCAGCAGGGGCACCTGCTGCTGCGCCAGGGGCTGCAGCCACTGCCACAGGTGCGGCTGCCTCAACACCGTAGCGCTCCTCAAATTCCTTGATGAACTCGCTCATCTCAAGGATAGTCATCTTGTCAAAAAACTCAAAAACCTGCTCTTTTGTAATCTCTGCCATATCCTGAATCCTCCTTATAGTTTTATTTTACTGTTCCTTCTTTTCTTTTAATGCATTAAGGGCATAGCCAAGCTTTCTGATGGTAGCCTGAAGCAATGTGGCCATCTTCTGAGCAGGTGCCTTCATTGCCCCGGCAAGCATGGCAAGCTGAACCTCTCTTGAAGGCAGCTTTGAAACCGCCTTTATCCCTTCAAGGTCCATGAGCTTGCCCTCAATCACCCCGCAGCGAATCTCAAAATCTTCCTTCTCCTTCTGGTACTCAAGCACCTTCTTTGCCACAAGCACAGGGTCATCGTAACCAATGGCAAGACCAACAGGCCCAACAAACTCATCCCTTGCAACCGCTACAGGGGTATCTTCAGAGGCTATCCTGGCAAGGGTGTTCTTAACCACCCTGTACTCTACCTCAGCCTCCTTGAGCATTCTCCGCATATTCATCATCTCTGCCACGGTAAGGCCCTTGTAATTGGTAAAAATTACACCCTTTGCCCTGGCAAACTTATCGCGGAGTGCTTCAATCTCCTGGGCTTTTTCCTTGCGGGTCTTCAGTTTCTACCTCCTTTCCCAGAGACAGCCCGGCCATCCTCACGGTCTCGGTAGGCAGGAACAGTCTTTACTGCCCCTTTTAAAAACCTACTGTCTCTGACCGATTTCATACCAGGTAAAACCTGGTTTATATGCAACAGGTGTTGGGAACGCTACTATCAGGCTGCCTTCTTCCTGGCAACTGTATTGAGGTCAATTCTGATTCCAGGTCCCATGGTGGAAGAGAGGGTTATCCGTTTTATATACTTTCCCTTTGAGGCTGCTGGTTTTGCCCTCTGTATGGCCTCTATCGCTGCCATTATGTTTTCCACAAGCTGCTCCTTTGAAAAGGAGACCTTACCAACAGGCATATGAACAATTCCGCCCTTTTCAACCTTGAACTCCACCTTACCAGCCTTTATCTCCTTTACCGCCTTTGCAACATCAAAGGTAACCGTACCCAGCTTCGGGTTAGGCATAAGCCCTCTTGGGCCAAGTATCCTACCAAGCTTACCCACTATGCTCATCACATCAGGTGTGGCAACTGCCTTGTCAAAATCAAGCCATCCCTTCTGTATCTTTTCAGCAAGGTCCTCGGCACCTACAAAGTCAGCACCTGCCTCAAGGGCCTCCTTTTCCTTTTCACCCTTGGCAAAAACAAGCACCCTGACCGATTTTCCTGTTCCGTGGGGAAGCACCACCGTGCCTCTTACCATCTGGTCAGACTTCTTTGGGTCAACACCAAGGTTTACAGCAAGGTCAACAGACTCATCAAACTTGGCAAAGGAAAGCTCCTTTATAAGCTCAACCGCCTCTTCAAGGGGATACTCCTTAACCCTGTCAACCCTCTTCTTTGCCTCTATAATCTTCTTACCCATTATTACCTTAACCTCCTGTAGTTTTTTTACTCAACCACCTCAACACCCATGCTTCTTGCTGTGCCCATTATTATCCTTACAGCCTCATCAAGGCTGTAAGCATTCAGGTCAGGAAGCTTTGTCTGGGCAATCTCCTTGACCTGCTCCATGGTTATCCTGCCAACCATATCCTTACCAGGGTTTGATGAACCCTTCAGGATATTGGCAGCCTTCTTTATAAGCTCAGAAGCTGGTGGTGTCTTTGTAATAAAGGAAAAAGACCTGTCAGAGTAAACAGTAAGCACCACAGGTATAATGGTGTCACCCATTGCCTCGGTCTTAGCATTGAACTGCTTGCAGAAGTCCATTATATTGATGCCATGGGGACCGAGTGCAGGGCCAACAGGCGGGGCAGGTGACGCCTTACCTGCAGGTATCTGAAGTCTCACCTCTGCTATAACTTCCTTGGCCATCTCATCCTCCTAATTTTTTAGGGCTAAAGAGCCTCTTGTATACCAAATATTTATTTTACCCCTTCTCAACCTGATAAAAATTCAGTTCAACCGGGGTCTGCCTTCCAAATATGCTGACCATCACCTTCAAACGGCCATGGTCAAGGTCAACCTCGTCAACCACACCGTTAAAGTTGGTAAAGGGCCCATCGGTAATCCTGACCACCTCTCCCTTCTGAAACTGTGCCTTTGGTGGTTGCTGAGGCGCCCTCTCAATCTGCTGTATGATTACATCAATCTCCTCCTCTGGAAGAGGAACAGGGTTTGCGCCGCCGACAAAACCGGTTACCCTGGGCACACTCCTTACAAGATGCCAGGTCTCATCATTAAGCTCCATCTCCACTATAATGTATCCAGGATAGAACTTCTTGTCAGTCTCCCTTTTCTTCCCACCTCTTAGCTCTATTACCCTTTCGGTGGGGATGAGTATCCTGCCTATCTTGTCCTCAAGACCCTTTTTCTTAACCCTCTCCTCAATGGACTGCTTAACCTTCTCCTCAAAACCCGAATATGTGTGCACTACATACCAGTTCTTTGACATAGCACCTACCTTATGATGTATTTCACAAACCTTGTAAGCACAAAATCAACAATACCAAGGAATACGGCCACAATCAGGGTTGATACAATGACCACCCAGGTTGAGCCAATCAGCTCATCCTTACCAGGAAATACCACCTTCTTCAGCTCAAGCTTCACTTCTCTGAAAAAGTTCTTAATCCGTTCTAACATTACTTATGCTCCTTAAAGAACATTCTTTTATAACAAAAAATGGCAGGCCAGGCAGGTCTCGAACCCACAACCCCCGGATTTGGAGTCCGG
>CAZIIE010000082.1:0-6668 GCA_964539375.1 uncultured Nitrospirota bacterium
TCCTCCCCAACAAGTTGTGCTTGGCTATACATTAAACCACAATATATTGTATTTGTCAAGAAAAAAATTAAAATCCCATAAGCTTTTGTAATTTAAAGACAAATCCTGTGAAATAACTGTTTATGAAATGTTAAAATTATCAGAAACTCAAAGGACCATAGAAAGGGGCCATGGAAAACAAGACGCTTCTTGCAATCTTACAGGTTCTGAAGAATCATGAAAATGAGATAATCGGCTCAAGGGAGATATCCAGGGAGCTCAAGCTCTACGGTGTTAATCTTTCGGAAAGAACAGTAAGGTATCATCTAAGAATCCTTGATGAGAGGGGGCTTACCGAGGCCTTTGGAAAGGAAGGAAGAAGGATTACTGAAAAGGGTAAAGAGGAGCTTTCCCTTTCTATGGTCTCTGACAGGGTGGGTTTTATAATAAGTAGGATAGACACCCTGTCCTATCTGACCCGACTTGATCTGGACAGCATGAAGGGCCAGATAATACTGAACATATCCTATATTGAGAAAAGGCGGCTTAAGGATGCATTAAGGGCAATGAAACCGGTATTTTCCTCTCCCTATGTAATGAGCGATCGGGTAGCCCTTGCCGATGAGGGAGAGAGGTTGGGTGATGTGGTTGTCCCTGAGGGTATGGTTGCCTTTGGCACGGTCTGCAGTGTAACCATCAACGGGGTGTTACTTAAGGAGGGCATCCCTGTTACAAGCCGCTTTGGTGGTGTGCTTGAGATTGACAAAAAGGGGCCCAAGAGGTTTGTGGCCCTTATAAGCTATGAGGGTTCCTCCCTTGACCCCCTTGAGGTCTTCATCCGTGGTAAGATGACCGATGTGCAGGGAGCGATAAGGAACTCAAGGGGCAGGGTTCTGGCAAGCTTCAGGGAGATACCGGTGGTCTGTTATGAGAGGACCCTTGAGATTGCCGAGAGGCTGAAGGACAGGGGGATAGGGGGTATACTTAGCATCGGTGAGCCAAACAGCCCCCATTATGAGATGCCAGTGGGTCTTGACAGGGCAGGAATGGTAATCGTTGGGGGGTTAAATCCCCTTGCTGCTGTTGAGGAAAGGGGCATACCAACGGAGAGTAAGGCAATGAGCACCCTTTATGAGTTTTCCGAACTCAGGCCCTTTAATGAGGTTTATAAGGAGTTGAAGGGATAGGTTAACAGGCTTTTGATGGATATCCTTCAGAGAAACAAACACCTTGAGGAGGCAGACAGGCGGTTCATCTGGCATCCCTTTACCCAGATGAAGCAATGGGAGGCATCAACACCTTTAATTATTGAGGAAGGTAGAGGGGAGTTCCTTAAAGACATCTACGGCAGGTGGTATCTTGATGGGGTGTCCTCCCTGTGGGTAAACATCCACGGCCACCGCAGGGCAGAGATAGACCGGGCAATAAAGGAGCAGGTTGAGAGGCTTTCCCATTCCACCCTTCTTGGTCTTGGCAATGTGCCCTCTATAGAGCTTGCTGAAAGGCTAATAGAGATTGTCCCCAAGGGTCTCACAAGGGTTTTTTACTCTGACAACGGCTCCACCTCTGTAGAGGTTGCCCTGAAGATGGCCTTTCAGTACTGGAAAAATAAAGGGATAGAGGGGCGGAATGCCTTTTTATGCCTGAATAACGCCTACCATGGTGATACTCTTGGAGCGGTAAGTGTGGGGGGCATTGAGCTTTTTCATGAGGTCTACAGACCCCTTCTTTTTAAGACCTACAGGGTGCCTTCTCCCTACTGTTACCGCTGTGAGCTTGGCCTTGAAAGGACAAGCTGCGGGATGGCTTGCCTTGAAAGGCTTGAAGAGGTGCTCAGGGCTCACCATGAAGAGATTGCTGCACTGATTATTGAGCCCCTGGTTCAGGGTGCAGGTGGGATGATTGTTCATCCAGAGGGGTATTTGAAGGGTGTCAGAGAGCTTACAAAAAAGTACAATGTACTGCTGATTGCCGATGAGGTGGCTGTGGGCTTTGGTAGAACCGGAAAGATGTTTGCCTGTGAGCACGAGGATGTGGTGCCTGATTTCCTCTGTCTTTCAAAGGGAATAACAGGGGGGTATCTGCCCCTTGCTGCAACAATCACAACCGATGAGGTCTACAATGCCTTCCTTGCTGAATACAGAGAGCTCAAGACCTTTTTTCATGGTCATTCCTACACTGGTAATCCCCTTGCCTGTGCTGCGGCACTGGCCTGTCTTGAGGTCTTTCAAAGGGATGATACCCTTAGAGCCATGAAACCAAAGGCCGAGCTACTTAAAAAGTGGCTTAAAGAGGTAGCATCCCTAAGGCATGTGGGTGATGCAAGGGGAATTGGACTTATCGGAGGGGTTGAGCTGGTTCTGGACAAAGATACCAGAGAGCCCTATCCCTTTTACGAACAGAGGGGCTACAGGGTCTGCTTTGAGGCAAGAAAGAGGGGCCTTCTGATAAGACCCCTCGGAGATGTGATAGTGATTATGCCGCCACTTAGCATAGGTGTGGAAAACCTTGAGAGGATGCTTGATATTATTGCTGACTCAATCAAAAAGGTCACAGAGGGCTGATTATCGGCCAGCCCTTCCCTTTCCTCTTGCCCAGCCTCTGCCAAAGGCCATGCCTTTTCCTGTGATTGTACCTTTACCAATAGCAATGCCCTTTCCACACACAATGCCAGTTCCCCTTTTGTGGTGTATCTGACCATCCCTTCCTCTCCAGAAGACCACTCCTGTGCCTTCTGCTTTGCCTTTGCCTGCCACCACACCGCTACCATGGGCAGTGCCTGTTCCTCTGACCCAGCCCTTTCCCTTCACTGAACCAGCCATTGAAGGGCCTGTAAGGGTTAATACCAGAGCTGTGACTATTAATGCCACCACCAAATTTTTCATTTTCCTTTACCTCCTTTTTTAAGAGATTAGAGCCTGTTTAGCAGGCTAAAACTTGTTGTAATTTATTAAAAACCCCTAATTTCCAAAATCTTCTACCTCCCAATACCTACACAGCAGCTATTTTCGGGGCTCTGGGGCGTAGCCCCCAGAGTAAAACCTTCAGACTTCTTGAACAGCCTCAAAGGAATTCCTGAACTCCTTTCAGGTGTTAATCCTTTAGAGTCCATATAAAAAGAAAGGTTTACCTATCGAGGATTTTCTGCTATCATAAAAAAGGCTACTTGGAGAAAAGGGGGGTGTGAAAAATATGAAAAGGCTTTTTTCAGGACTGGTAGTTTTTTTGTTCCTTTTAAGCTTTGCCGTTTCCTATGCTTATGAGAGGAACTGGAAGGACGAGTTTGATGATATATGTGGAAAGGTGCAGATAAGCGAGACCCTATCCACAGAGGAGCTAAAGCAGCTTATCAAAAGGGCAGAAAAGCTTTTAGAGGAGTTGAAGAAGCTGAACAGTCCGGAGAAAAAGGTCTATATCTTCAGGCTAAAAAAATGTAAATCCTTTTTTGAGTATATTATAGAGTTAAGAAGTCAGAACGAAGGGGCATGAGCAGCCTGCGTTACCCTGCTGCGTTGATTATCCTCTTTACCTCTTCGGGCATTTGGCCACCAAGATTGCCGAGTTTCTTTTTTATAAAGGAGTTTGCCATCATCAGCTTCATGGCTGTAATCATGTAGTTTTTCTTGAACTCATCCTTTTCCTCAAGCATCTGGGCGTATTTGTTCATGTAAAAGGCACGGTAGCAGTCAACTATTGCCCTGTCTATGTCCTCAAGGGTCATCTCCTTTGGCTTTACAACAGGGTCGATGAGGTTGTACTTTCTGTAATCCCTTATCTCAATATAGTCCTTAAGGTCATCGTATATATCCGAGTAAGGCCATGGGGCAATTGCGAGAAAGTGGGCAAAGTCTGGGTCGTAATCAAGCACCAGACGGAGGGTCTGTTCAATCGAGTCCCAGGTCTCGTCTGGAAAGCCCAGTATCATTGAGGTCTCTGTGATTATCCCCACATCCCTGAGTAGCTTCAATGCCTCACGGGATTGTTCAACGCTTATCGCCTTCTTAATGTAATCCAGGCTTTCCTGATTGGTTGCCTCGGTGCCCACATAGATATGGATTATTCCTGCTTTTTTATACTTATCCAGTATATCTCTATCTCTTACGATGTCCTCTGCCCTTGTCTCCATCAGTATCTTCATATCAAGGTCTGCCTCAATAAGGAGGTCAAGCAGTCTTTCCCATCTCTGTCTGTCCGGAGAGGGATAGTCATCGGTAAAAAGCACCACATCCACATCGTAGGTCTTCCTGAGGTGTGCCATCTCCCTTACTATGTCTTCAGGGCTTCGGGCACGCCAGGTCTTGTGCCAGAACTTCTGCTGGGAGCAAAAGGTGCATTCCTGGGAGCAACCCCTTGATGTGCATATTGCACCGAGACGGCTTCCGGGAAGTATATAGTAGGTGTAATCTTCCCAGTCAAGAAGATGCCAGCCCATAGGTAAGTTATCAAAGCTCTCAAGAAAACCCCTTTGTTCAGTTAGGGCAATCTGACCGTTTTCTCTGTAGGCAATACCCTTTACCTTTGAGGGGCTGTCACCATTACTGAGGGCCTCAAGTAACTCAACAAGGGTAACCTCACCCTCACCCCTTACCACAAAATCAACAGCCTTGTTACGGAGCATCTCCTCGTACATGAAGCTTGCATGAACACCTCCAATGATGGTGACTGTGTGGGGATTTATCCTTTTGGCTGTCTCAAGCACCTTCAGGGCATCATAGGAAGTGCAGGTAATGGATGTGGTTGCAACAAAGTCAGGTCTTGAGGCCTCTATGTACCTTGCTATATCATCATGGCTGACCTTTTTTGTCATTGCATCATAGATTTCTGCGTGATATCCCGCAGCTTCCGCAGCACCAGCAAGGTAAACCATGTAAAGAGGCACCCAGCTTCCTGCTACCTCAACCACACCCACATGAAAGGGTGGTGTTATAAAGAGTATCTTTTTCTTCATATATCTCAAGGGCTTAAAACTACCCTGTGTAAAAGGGCTGATATATCAGATGATACTAATCTATAGTAATAAATACACCCTCTGGGTGTAAACAAAAAAATTAAAGCAATTTTTATGCCTGAGATTTGTTTGAAAAAAAGACTGTGTTAAAACTATAATCAACCTATGGATGTATCAGGTGCTATAGCCAGCCTTGGCCGTTTCAGTATAAAAAGGGTTAGGGCTCTGGGCAGTATGTTTATCTTCCTGCTAAACTCCCTCTGGCACATCTTTATACCACCCTTTAAGTTTCGGCTACTTCTCAGGCAGATATGGTTTCTGGGAAACAAATCCCTGATTGTTATTCTGCTTACAGGGGCCTTTACAGGTATGGTGCTTTCCCTTCAGATATTCTATACTCTCAGCAAGTTTGGTTCAGAGGCACTGCTTGGTCCAGCGGTTGCACTGAGCCTGATAAGGGAGCTGGGGCCTGTGCTTTCAGCACTGATGGTTACGGGAAGGGCAGGCTCAGCCCTTACAGCAGAGATAGGCATAATGAGGATTACCGAGCAGATAGACGCCCTGCTTTCCATGGCACTTAGTCCTATAAAATATCTGGTGGTGCCAAACCTTCTGGCAGCCCTTGTGGTGTTTCCCCTTCTTGGTGCCATTTTTGATCTTATAGGCATCTACGGTGGGTATGTTGTGGGTGTGAAACTGCTTGGCCTCAGCTCAGGGACCTATTTTTCCAAGATGGATGAGTTTATTGACCTGGAGGATATATCCATAGGGGTGGTCAAGTCCCTCTGTTTTGGTCTTATAGTGGCCTGGGTCTGCTGTTATAAGGGATACACCACAGGTTATGGTGCAAAGGGTGTTAGCAGGGCTACCACCGAGGCGGTTGTGCTTGCCTCGGTGCTCATACTTATATGGGACTACTTTATAGGCTCGGTCTGGGTATAGGCTATGATAGAGATAAAGGATTTAAAAAAGGCCTTTGAGGGCGTTCAGGTTCTAAAGGGTGTAAACCTGACCATTAAGGACAGGGAGTTGATGGTGATTATAGGAAGAAGCGGGGCAGGAAAGAGTGTCCTTCTCAAGCATCTAATTGGCCTTTACAGACCTGACAGTGGCAGTATATTGATAGATGGTGAGGATATTATAAAAAGCTGTGGGAAAAAAGAGGTTTGCAGTATAAGGGAGAGGTTCGGTGTGCTCTTTCAGGGTGGTGCCCTTTTTGACTCAATGACAGTCTTTGAGAATGTGGCCTTTCCCCTTCAGGAAAAGACCCGTCTTTCCAGAGAGGTCATAGCAGAAAAGGTCAGGGAGGCCCTTGAGGATGTTGGGCTTTCTGGCATTGAGGACAAATATCCTGCTGAGCTGAGTGGTGGAATGCGTAAAAGAGTTGCCCTTGCAAGGGCACTGATAACCGAGCCCGAGATTGTGCTCTTTGACGAGCCAACCACAGGGCTTGACCCGATAAGCATGAACTCTATTCATCAGCTAATCATAAGAACCCATAAAAAATACAGATTCACAGGGGTGGTGATAAGCCACGACATACCCCATGTGTTTGACATTGCTGACAGGGTGGCAATGATACATGATGGACAGATTGTGGAGGTTGGGCTGCCCGAGGAGATAATCGGTTCAGAAAACCCTGTGGTAAGACAGTTCATAAGGGGTGAGCTTGAAGGTCCGATTAAGGTGTTACATTAGAAAGGGCGGAGCCCCTTTGAGGGGCACAGCCCCTCAAACTCCC
>CAZIIE010000083.1:0-6593 GCA_964539375.1 uncultured Nitrospirota bacterium
GAGGAGGCATTAAAAGAGGCTGAACTTCTTACCCGTTATGCTGGTAAGGTCTATCTGCTTTCCCCTTCAAAGAGGCTGAAAATCCCTGAAGACTACCCTGTTCCTGAAAAGGAAAACCTTGAGATTATCTACAATATCATCGTTAAGTCAATAAACGGAAATGAAGTGGTTGAAAATGTGCTCCTTAAGGATAAGGTCACCGATGAAGAAAGGACCCTTCCTCTTGATGGTGTGTTTGTTTACCTTCACGGAAGCCGTCCTGTGGTTGACTTTCTGAACTTTGCCGTAGATATAAGCGATGAGGAGTGCATAATAACAAACAACATGATGGAAACCAATATCCCTGGGGTCTTTGCCGCTGGAGATGTGACCTGCACAGAGGTCAGACAGGTGGTCATAGCAGCTGCTAAAGGTTGCATTGCTGCCCTTTCTGCAGACAAGTATGTCCATCATAGAAAGAGGAGACGGTTAGACTGGGCAAAGTCAAGGGATTAATCATCCTCCTACTAATACACCTTCTCTTTTTTGAGGGGTGGGCTCAGGATTTTGATAGACTTCTTTACGGGCTTACAGTTGACGAGACTGAAAGGATTGCCGAAACTCTTAAAAGCCATGAAGGTCTAAATGACTACCTTCTTTACTTCCTGAGCATAAAAGACTACTTAAAGGGTAACTATCATGCCTCCCTTGTAAAGGCTGATGTTTTCCTTGATACCTACCCTGAATCATACCTTGCCGAAGACCTGCAATACCTTAAGTTTCTTTCCTATGCCAGGCTGTATCCAGGGCTAAAAACTATAGAAGAAAAAAGCACCGCCTTTTCTTACATGAGGGAGTATTGCGAAGCCAACCCTGACAACCAGGAAGCCCTTTATATACTCTCAACTCTGATAAGGGATGAATACCCCTCATTATACAAAAAACTAAACAGGACACTCCTTATCAAGGCAGACCGATACTATGATGAGGCATTGCAGGTTGTTTCCCCTTTGGAGTTAACCCAGAAGGAATTTTTAAGGCTCCTGTACGGTCTTCACAGGTCATTAAGATACAAAGATGCTGAAAGGCTTGCAACCCAGAGGCTCAAGGAAAATCCTGATGATAAAAGGCTCAAGATTGCCCTCGCCGATACACTTTACAGGTTAAGGAGATACAAAGAAGCCGCAATGCTCTATGAAGAGACAAAAAGATACCTCCATGCAGCCCGTTCATACTTCAGGGCAGACGATGAAGTGGGGTTAATGCGAATCGTAACCCTTACAGAGAAGATGAAAGGCCCCACACCCTGTAGCGCCTTAATTCTGATGGGAAAGCAGTACCGAAGTCATGGAAAAACCGATAAAGCATTAAGGTTTTTAAGAAAGGCATACCGGAATTACCAATCATGCAAGGAGGAGGCACTCTGGGAGATAGCCTGGACTGAATACCTCAATAGGCAGTACCTGAACGCTGCCTACAATCTCAGAGACCTTTATAATAAATACAAAAACCCAAAATACCTCTACTGGCTAAAAAGGGCAAACTCCTACCTGAATCTTAGCGAGCTTTCCATTAAAACACCCCTGGACAGAGAAAGCTTCTATTATTCACTCCTTAATTACAAAAGAACAATAAAAAATATACTATTAAATCAAGGTAATAACAGCTTTTTCTTTAGATTAAGCTTTAAGAATAATGATTTAACCTCCGTTTACTTAAACAGAATTAATGCCTTGAAAGAAGCTGGTTTAAGAAATTACATAAGGAGGGAGATACTTTTCCAGATTGAGAGGAATGAAAAGGACAGGAAGGCCCTTATAAAGGAGCTTTTTAATAGTGGCTTTTACCGAGATGGGATACTCCTGGCAAAGAGGTTTTCCATTGAAGACCGACGTCTCCTCTATCCAGTGACCTATCCTGAGCTAATAGGGCAGATATGCAAAGAATTGCACCTTGACCCCCTTTTGCTTCTTTCATTAATGCGGGTTGAAAGCAGATTTGACCCTATGGCCCTTTCTCGCTCTGGTGCCAAGGGACTGATGCAACTTATGGACTTTACTGCAAGGAGATGGGCTGAAAGAAATGGCATTAAGGTGTCCTTTGAGGAGGATGACGAAAACTCTGTATTTAACCCTGAAATAAATGTAAGGCTTGGTGCTACCTATCTTAAATGGTTACTTGAAAGGTTTAAAAATCCCTTTCTTGCTGTTGCAGCCTACAACGGTGGGGAAAATGCAGTTGACCGATGGCTTAAGGAACTGAAATACAATGGAATTGATGAGTTTCTTGAGATGATACCCTACGAAGAAACAAGGCTTTATGTAAAAAAGGTCTTTTCAACCTACGAAAAATACCGTTCAATCTATCTTCGCCCCACCCTTTCCTGACTCCCACATATTCCAATAACCCAATAACCTAATAACTTAATAACTTAATAACTCATTAACATATTCTTTTAGCCCCTTAAGATTGGGCAAAAACCTGTGAACCCTCTTCATATAATCCTCGTACTCCTTACCAAACTGTTTAAGAAGTCTTTTTTCTTCTGCTACTGCTCCGTAGATAAAATAAAGGTCAGCAAGCACTGTAACGGTAAGCCAGTTTCTTGTTATATTTGGCTCAAAACTGAATATGACAATTCCTCCAAGATACATGGGATGCCTGACAACCCTGTAGGCACCTCGGGTGATAAGCCTGTTTATGGTGATGCCTTCAATGTCACCACCTATCTGCTGCCCTTTCAGAAACCTGATAAACTGACGGATACCCAAAAACTCATAGTTATCAATGGTTCTGAATGTGGAGGCAGCAAAGAGGAGTCCAGAAAGCTGAACAAGATGCATTGGCCAGCGAAACCATGCTGGAGGACGAAAGATATAATAGTCAGGCAGGCTGTAAATGTAAAGAAAGGCAAGGAGGGTTGTCAGGGCAGAAAACAGGACATAGAGTAATCTGTAGGTGCCCTTTGCTACCCTTTCACCAAAGAGCCCTGAGTAGAGAAACTTCACCTTCTCCTGTACACACAGGCTATGGATGAAGGCAAAAAGCAAAAAAACCGCGACTATCTTTGATACCACCATAATATGGTTCATAAATTATTTACTCCTGTTTTTATACTCCCTTTAGCCTGTAGCCTTAAGCCTATAGCCTATTTTATAATATTCACCATGACCGATGTTGGCTACAGGATAAAGATACCGGTTTTTGAAGGCCCCCTTGACCTGCTTTTACATCTCATAAAGGAAAATGAGATAGACATTTACGACATCCCCATTGCTGAGATAACCAAGCAGTATCTTGAGTACTTAGAGCTTATGAAGGAGCTTAACCTTGAGATTGCAGGGGAGTTTATTGTTATGGCAGCCACATTGATACAGATTAAGACCCGTATGCTCCTTCCAGTTGACGAGGATGTGCCACCTGAGGAAAGGGAAGACCCGAGGATAGAGCTGGTTGAGAAGCTCCTTGAGTATCAGGCCTTTAAGAATGCCTCCCTTGACCTTCAGGAGCGACTCAATGAAAGAAGCCAGTACTACTGGCGTGAGCCACTGGAGATTGAGGATTCAGGCCCTGATGAACCTTTTCTTTTTGATGTGCATATATATGATCTGATTGCTGCCTTTAAACGGGTACTTGAAAATGCTCCACCAGAGATGGTCCAGGTAACCAGGGAAACCCTCACTGTTAAAGACAGGATAAACTACATTATAGAGACCCTTGAGGACAAAAGCCCCGTCAGATTTGAAGAGCTCTTTGAACCTGGCGCAAGCCGCCAGATTTTAATAGTTACCTTTCTTGCCCTTCTTGAGGTGCTACGCTTTGGCATTGCCAGGGCCTATCAGGAGAGGGATTTTGGTATTATATGGATTATTAAAGCAGAAGATGGTGAGGAGAAAAGATAAGGAATTGGTATATTGGTATATTGGTATATTGGTATAGTGGTATAGTGGTGAAGGGGTGAAGGGGTGAAACAGGCTTTAGGCTATAGGCGATAGGGAATTGGGATTTAAGTGTTGAGTGTTTAGTGTTTAGTTTTAGGATTGGGAAATCAGAAGGAAGATTAATTCTGTGAACTCGGTGCATTCTGTGTTCTCTGTGGTTTTGTATTTTTTTGAAAAATTGGGATTTAGGAATTGTTTAGAAATTAGAGTTTAGAGATTAGGATTTTTTTGATGCTCTGTGGTCTCTGTGGTTTTGTAGGTTTTTTAAATTTGGGAAATTGATGTTTGGAATTTGTTTAGAATTTCGGATTTAGGATTTAGGATTTTAATTAATCAGGAGGTAATCATGTTTCATACTGCAAGTCCTGATGATATATTAAGTGGAAAAATAACCGATGTATACTTTGAAAGAACCCTGAGGATACTAAAAGCAAAGGGGATAAACCCCGTAGTAAAGGCCGAGTTTGTTGTAAAGAGCTTTCCTGATGGTTGGCCCTGGGGTGTATTTGCAGGGCTTGAAGAGGTGATGTATCTCCTTGAGCGGCTTCCAGTTAAGCTAAGAGCAATGCCAGAGGGAACGGTCTTTTATCCCTATGAGCCTGTGATGGAGATTGAAGGCCACTACCAGGACTTCTGTGTCTATGAAACAGCCATCCTTGGACTTATCTGTCAGGCCTCAGGCGTTGCAACAAAGGCTGCCCGTTTCAAGTCCCTTGCTGATGGCCGTCTTGTGGTAAGCTTTGGTGCTCGGAGGATGCATCCTATTTTTGCACCCATGATTGAAAGGAACGCTTACATTGGTGGTTGTGATGGAGTGGCAGTTATTAAAAGTGGAGAGATTATTGGAGAAGACCCCATGGGCACCATGCCCCATGCCCTGATTATCTGTATGGGTTCCACAGTGGAGGCACTCAAGGCCTACGATGAGGTGCTTGAGTCAAAGTTCAAGCGCGTGGCACTGATTGATACATTCCTGGATGAAAAGTTTGAGGCTATCAATGTGGCCCAGGCACTGGGTGAAAGGCTTTTTGCTGTGAGGCTTGATACCCCCTCTTCAAGGCGTGGAAACTTTTACCGAATACTTGAAGAGGTCAGGTGGGAACTTGACCTCAGGGGGTTTAAGCATGTAAAGCTCTTTGTAAGTGGAGGCATAAAGGAAGAGGACATCCCTGTCCTTAACCCACTGGTTGATGCCTATGGAATAGGCACATCCATAAGCAATGCCCCTGTGCTTGACTATGCAATGGACATAATGG
This sequence comes from uncultured Nitrospirota bacterium, assembly GCA_964539375.1. GTDB lineage: Bacteria > Nitrospirota > Thermodesulfovibrionia > Thermodesulfovibrionales > JdFR-85 > JAADIE01. The sequence continues at coordinate 5,177 of CAZIIE010000083.1, forward strand.
AGGTAGAGGGGCGTCCTGTAGCCAAAAGGGGTAAATGGTCTGGAACTAAGAGAGTCCTCCGATGTGGTAGCTGTAAAGCCTCAAAAATTGTGCCTTCGGGTGTGGAACTTACTGCCTGCAGCTGTGGTGGAACTTACAAGGATGTACTTATCCCTGTTCTTGACAATGGCAAAAGGCTTATTGACAAGGAAAGCCCCACAGAGATACGTTCTCGGGTGTTAAAGGAGATAGAGGGATTACCGCTAAGCTGATGGGCTCTCTGTTAGTAGTCTCAGCCATACTGATATGGAGCTCCCTTGGTGTCTTTGTAAGGCTTGCAGATGAGCCCACATCAGTAATAATTTTTTACTCTACTGTCTTTTCTCTCCCCCTTCAATCTCTTATATTTATCAATAGGTCTATAAGGAGAGACCTGCCAGGGCTAAAAAACCTTCCCTATATATTTGTTCTTTCGGTCTGCCTTCTTTTAAACACCTTTACCTTCCTGCTTGCCTATGCAAAGACATCCATTTCTAACGCAGTACTCACCCACTACATAGCCCCTGTGATTGTTGCCTTCCTGGGGGCTCTGTTTTTAAAGGAGAAGGTGACCTGGAAAATTATTGCCTCCATTGTGCTTGCCACTGGAGGGCTCTGGATTATGCTTGGTGGAGCAACCATCATTGCCTGTATAAAAGGTGTATTCCTTGAGGGGCTGAAGGTCACCCCTGATCTTATAGGCATAGCCTCCGGGCTTTCTTCAGGTTTTTTTTATGCGGTGCTTATAATTCTTATAAGATACTTCAGCCAGAGGATGAACCCCTATGTGCTTGTTTTTTTTCAGAACCTGTTTATAGTACTTATTCTGTTACCCTTTGTAAGGGTGTTTCCCCTAAATAAACTGGGTTTTTTTGCCCTTATGGGAGCCTTGCACTCCACGATGGCACCCTATCTTTACTACCTTGGACTCAGCCGAATACAGGCAAATCGTGCTGCTGTGCTTGGCTATCTTGAACCTGTTGGTGCTATAATCTTCAGTATGATATTTCTCTCTGAAATACCCCACCTTAGGGCCTATATAGGTGGTGCTATAATATTGTTTTCAGGCTATCTGACCATTTCGGAGGAAGGTAATGCCAAAAAGAGATGAGATAGCAAAACAGCTCGGACTTAAAAGACCTGCTATAGCAGCCTCTCTCTCAGATGAAGACCTTGAAAGGCTTAACTCAGAGGCTATCAAAGCTATAGACCTGATAGAGCTCCGTTTAGACCTGTTTAAGAAGACCTCAGTTGAGTATGTAAGGGGAATTTTTAAAAAGGCAAAGACCTTCGGACTTCCCCTTATTGCCACTTACAGGGCAAAGGAAGAGGGCGGCGGGAGGGATACTGACGACAGTGAAAGGCTTTCTGTTTATCAGAACCTTTCAGGTCTTACAGA
>CAZIIE010000084.1:0-6575 GCA_964539375.1 uncultured Nitrospirota bacterium
TCCTTTGGCAATGTTGTAAGCACTCTGGCCTTTGAGCTTCCGAGACAAACCATATCTTCTATTCTAACACCACCAAGGCCAGAAATATAAATACCTGGCTCAATGGTAAAAACCATGCCCTTTTCAAGGACATCCCTACTCTGAAATGATATACGAGGCGCCTCATGTATATCAAGCCCAACGCCATGGCCTGTGCCATGACCAAAGCACTCGCCGTATCCAGCCCTCTGTATTTCCGCCCTTGCAGTCTGGTCAAGCTCCCTTGCCATCATGCCAGCGGATGCTGCCTTCAGGGCCTTTCTGTTGGCTTTAAGAACAATGTTGTAAATCTCTATCTTTTTTTCAATCCCCCTTCCATTGATCAGAAAGGTTCTGGTCATGTCAGAGAAGTATCCATCAGCCTCAGCACCCCAGTCAATAACAACCAGGTCACCTGCCCTTAGCTTACGCTCTGTTACACCAGCATGGGGAAGTGCCGAGTTTTCCCCAGAGGCAACTATTATATCAAAGGGAAGCCTTCTTGTTCCCTCCCTCTTTATTGCCTCCTCAAGGCGCAATGCTATGCTCCTTTCGGTTGCTCCCCTTTTAATATATCTCTTTATAGAAAGAAAGGCCCTCTCGGCTCTGAAAACGGCCCTTTTAATCAGTTCAATTTCTTTTTTTTCCTTTCTTGCCCTGAACTCCTCAACCAAATCCTTTACAGGCACTGGGGTTAACTCTCTCTTCAGTGAACTGTAAAGCGAATAGGGAGCAGTCTCTTCAAAACCTAACCTTCTGATACCAAGTCTCCTCAAAACCTCTTTTACTGCACCAGTATAGGCGCCCTTCGGGATAAGCACCTCCATGCCCTTTACCTCTTTTAAAGACTGTTCCTTATACCTGAAATCGGTGATAAAAAAACAGTGTTTTCCAGCAAAAAGCACTAAGCCGCTTGAACCAGTAAAGCCAGAAAGGTAACGGACATTTTTTATATTAGTTACAAGGAATGCGTGAAGACGCCTTCTCCTTAGCTTTTCCCTTATCTCCTCCAGGGTATTTTTCATCTTTTTAAACAGATAAGGAAGGTCTAATAGGACTAAAACTCTTTTTCTATCTTTGGTATGATGGTTTTTAGCACGAAGCGAGCCTTACCGTAGTTTCCATCAGGCCTTATTACTGCGCAAAGGTAGTATTCCGAGGTTATACGGTGCATAATTATTCCACACCGTTCAGAGATCAGAGAAAATTCCCTTGCCCTGCCAAGCCTGAGCTCCTCTGAGGCCATTTCCACATCCCTTATAAAGGTGGAGGCCTCAGCAGATAGGTCATTAAAATCTATGAGGTTTTCCCTTTTGTATTCCTCAACAGGGATACCATCGGAAGCCACAATCAGTGCAGCAACAGCCCCTGGTATTCTTTCAACGGTCTCCTTAAGTGCCTCTGAAAAACTCATCCTTTCTCTCCTTAATCCCCCTTAAGAGTTTATCATATTCTTCGGCAAGTCTGCTTACATCCTTTCCAAGCAGTTTCATCAACTGTTTCAGCTCTTCAATCCTCTGCTTTATCTGAAGGTTGTCAGGCTCTTCCCTGAGGGCCTCTGCATAGAGGTCAAAGGCCTGCATATACTGTTCAGCCCTGATAAGCTCCTCTGCCCTCTCTATTATGTCCTCCTGAGACTGCATAAGCTGGAAATAGGAAGCATTAAGAAGTGAGGAGTTTTCCAGCCCCTCTGAGCGGGTCTGCTCCTTAGCGAAAAACTCATCCTCTGGCATTGCAAACATGGGGCTTTCCTCGGGTTGCTCCTGAATTGATGGCTCTTCCTTTATCTCTTCAGGCTCCATCACCTCCTCGGCAATGTAGGAGGAAAAGCTCTTATACTCCTCAAAGGCTTTCAGTTCCTCTTCCGTCTCATCTGATGGGACCTCTTCCTGAAAGATCTCTGCCTCCTCCTCTTCAGCCTTCTCGGGCTCCTCATGGTAAACCTCCTCAACCCGTTCCACTTCCTCCCCCTGAACTTCTTCAACAATAGGTGGCTCGGCAAATACAGGGGCTTCGGTTAGCTCTGGGGGCTCCTTTAACTCCTCGGCCTCTTTTTCTTCTGAACTGACCATCAACTGCTCAAGCATCCCCTTTATCTCCTCATCATCAGGGTTAAGCTCAAGCACCTTTTTGCAGTACTCTTTTGCCCTTTCAGTATCACCCTTTTTATTGTATATCTCGGCAAGCTTCTTCTTAGCAAAGAGGTTGTCTGGCACTGTAAGGGCTACCTCCTCAAGGACCACCCTTGCATCGTCCAGCTTTCCCTGTTCCAGATAGATCTTACCGAGGGCAACCTTTGCAGAAGTATAGCCTGGTTGCCTCTGTAACCCCTTCTCAAGCACCTCGATGGCCTCCTCATACATTCCAGCCTTTCTGTACTCCTCTGCAAGGGGCAGAAAGAGTTTTGAATCTGGATCCCTCTCAACCCTCTCCCTCAGTTTTTCAATCTCTTCCATATGAAACCTCCGAGATGTTTGTAAAGGCAAATTTCGTCAGTATGTTGACAATTACTGTCAGGAAACCATCTCAAGATAGGCATCAAATATCACCCCCGCGCAGTCTTCCTTATCCATCAGGGGAAAGGCCCTCTCATCTCTATCGCTAATGATAACAATCCTGTTAGTCTCTGTATCAAAGCCTGCCCCTACCATGGTAACATCATTAAAGACCACCATGTCCATCTTTTTTTCCTTCAGTTTAGCTTTAGCTTTTGCAATATTCGGGCCAGTTTCAGCAGAAAAACCGATTACAAAGGGACGCTCTTTCCAACGAGATACCTCCTTAAGTATATCAACAGCAGGCTTTAAACTCAAGTTTTTCAGTCTTCCCTTGGCAATCTTTTTTTCCCTTGCCTCCACTGTGTAGTCTGCCACAGCTGCTGCCATCACAAGCAGGTCCGCTCCTTTTGTTTCCTCTTTAACAGCCTCAAACATCTCTGAGGCTGTCTCAACCCTGACTGTTTTGACCCCTGATGGTAAGTTAAGGGAGGTAGGACCTGTGATGAGCACGACCTCTGCTCCCCTTCTGCGTGCCACCCGGGCAAGGGCATAACCCATTCTGCCTGAGGAACGGTTAGAGATAAATCTTACAGGGTCAATGGGCTCTCTTGTAGGCCCAGCAGTGACAACAATCCTCCTTCCCAGAAGGTCCTTGGGGCTTAACTGCACCTTTACCTCTTCCACAATCTGCTCCACCTCTGCCATCCTCCCCTTTCCACTCTCACCACAGGCAAGCTCACCATGAACGGGCTCTATCTCAAAACAGCCCATCTTTTTTAGTCTTTCCAGGTTCTCCCTTGTGGCTGGATGCTCATACATCCTCCAGTTCATTGATGGAGCAAGCAGCACAGGCCCGCTAAAGCTAAGGAAGCAGGCGGTCACCATATTGTCTGCCCTTCCACTGGCAAGGCCTGCAATGGTGTTTGCCGTAGCAGGTGCAATCAGATATAAATCAGCCTCAACGGGCAGATTTATGTGGTCAAGGGGTGATGAGAAGAGGTCAACTGAAACAGGGTTTTCTGAAAGGGTCTCAAGTGTCAAGGGTGTTATAAATCTTGTGGCAGCCTCTGTCATCACCACCCGAACAGAGGCGCCCTCTTTTTTCAGCCTTCTTACTATCTCTGCTGATTTATAAGCAGCTATACCACCGGTGATGCCTAAAAGAATCGTTTTATTCTTCAGAATCGAAGAGCTCATCAGCTGTTATGGACTCTTCTTTCTCCTGCATAAAGACACTGAGGTCTTTCTCCAGCTCGGAGCGTTCCTCTGCATCAAGCTCTCTACGGCGTTCCTCAAGCAGTTTTCTGAAGGCAAGTTTCTTTGACTGCTCAATAGCCTTTGCAGCCTCCTCTCCAACGAGGAAATCAACCTTGTTGGCCACAACCTCCTGAATTGCCAGAGTGGTAATCTTTTCTGCCTTTGACTGAATCTTTGGCTCTGCCCCAAGGGCAAGCTCCTTTGCCCTCTGGGCTGCAATGTTTACGAGACGGAACCTCCCATCAATCCTCTCTTTGTCATATTCAATGGGCAGTGAAATGATATCCATATCCATAGCTGTAAACCTCCTGTGTTTAAAATCCTAAATCCTAAATTCTAAATCCTAAATCTAAATTTGTTATCCTCCTTGATATTGTTTAGAATTTAGAAATTAGAATTTAGAAATTATCTCTTCAAAAACTGTCTCTCAATCCATTGATGGTCAACGCTATCAATCCTGACACGCCTTGACAGAACAATTGCCTTCAATTCCTCAAAGGCTTCATCAAGTTTATCATTTATAATAACATAATCGTAATATTTATAGTCAGCAATCTCTTCAACCGCCTTCGCTAATCTTCTCCTTATCACCTCTTCACTGTCTGACCTTCTGTTTTGAAGCCTCTCCCTCAAGACCTCCATCGATGGGGGAAGCACAAAAACAAAGGTAGCATCAATCTCCTTTTCCCTTATCTGCCTTGCACCCTGGGTGTCTATATCAAGTATCACATCTATCCCCTTTTGTATTCTTTCAGTTAACTTTGTCTTTGAGGTGCCGTAGAGATTTCCATGAACCTCTGCCCACTCAATAAACTCCCCTTTATGAACCAACTCCATAAAATGTTCCTCGTCAACAAAATAATAATCCCTTCCGTCCACCTCGCCTGGTCGGGGTTTACGGGTTGTATAGGACACAGAGTGTTCTATTGCCTTCAGCCTCTGGGTTAACATCCTGCAAAGTGTGGTCTTTCCTGCTCCAGATGGAGCAGACACAATAAAGATACTGCCCCTTTTATTCATTTTCCAGCCTTTCCTCTGCCTGGGTCTCTTCCTTTCCTATAAACCTCTGGGTTATGGTCTCAGGCTGAAGGGCTGAAAGTATGATATGGTCGCTGTCGGTTACTATGATTGACCTGGTTCTTCTTCCCTCGGTAGCATCCACCAGTTTTCCCCTCCTTTTTGCTTCATCCCTCAGTCGTTTCATTGGTGCTGAGCCAGGTGTGACAATGGCAATAACATGGGAAGCTGAGACCATGTTGCCAAAACCGATATTAACAAGCACTGGCGATGTATCCCTTTTCATAATTCCTCCTTGCTAATAAAGAGCCCTCATAAAGGGCCCAGATTATTTTAAATTAAGCACTTCTGGCTTGTGAAAAGGCCCCAGGCCTTTAAGAGATGAAAATCCTCCTGTCTTATAAAGGCTTCACTGTATGTTCTGAATCTGCTCCCTTACTTTTTCAATCTCGGTCTTTAGATTTATTACCTGCTCAGAAATCTGATAATCCGCAGCCTTTGAGCCTATGGTGTTTACCTCCCTGTTTAGCTCCTGAATAAGAAAATCCATCTTCCTGCCCACTGCACCGCCCTCTGACAGTATCTGCCTCAGCTGTTTTAAGTGGCTTTTTAGTCGGGTCAATTCCTCTGAAATGTCAGCCCTGTCTGCCAGAAAGGCAAGCTCCTGCATCAGCCTCTGCTCATCAAGTTCAACATCCTCTATCAATGACTCCACCCTTTCACGCAGCAGGCTGAACCTGCTTTGTGCACAATCCTTTGATAGGTTTTCAATCTGCTGAACCCTATGTTCAATACCCTCAATTATCTCAAAAAGGCTCTTTACAAGAAACTCGCCTTCCTTTAACCTCATCTGCTCAAGCCTCTCAAGTGCCCTGTCAAAGGTGCTGAAGAGCTCCTCGGGCATAAACTGGGGTATCTGTTTAAACACCAGGTCTTTAAACCAGAACAGATGGTCAAGGGTTGGGCCAGCACTCAGGCCCACTGCATCAGAAACACTCCCGAGCCCATCAAGAATCCTTTGGGCTACCTGTCTGTTTATGGAAAGCTCTACATCAGCATTCTCTGTAAAGGATATGGTCACATCAATCCTTCCCCTTGAAAACCTCTCTTTTATCCTCCTTTTTAACTCTATCTCGTGGGGATTGAGAATAGGTGGCATCCTGAAGTGGACATCAAGAAAACGGTGGTTTACCGATTTCACCTCAACCTTAAAACCACCTTCTTCAGCTTCACCATAGCCTGTCATGCTCTGTATATTCATATTCACCCCTAATGATTATATCAGAAAATCTGAGAAAAATGTTAAAATTCTAAAATATTTCATTGCCATCGGATAGGGAGCAATCGCTGAGCAAACATGGATGTTCTTAAAAGAATCTTTGAGCAAAAAAAGAGCCGTCTGAAAGAGGCTAAATCAAGATGCAGTCTGGCTGAAATAAAAGCCAGGGCACTTGATAGTCCTCCTTCCCGTGACTTCCTGTCTTCTATAAGGAGGGCTCCTGATGAACCCATTAAATACATCGGTGAACTGAAAAAGGCCTCTCCATCAAAGGGGCTAATAAGGGCCGATTTCAATCCTGTTGAGATAGCAAGGATTTACAGCAAGGAAGGTGCCTCAGCAATATCCGTTCTTACTGAGGAAGATTTCTTTCAGGGCAGTCTTGAGTATCTAAAGGCAGTAAGACAGGAGGTGCAGATTCCCCTCCTAAGAAAGGACTTCCTCTTTGATGAATATCAGCTCTATGAGGCAAGGGCCTGGGGTGCTGATGCAGTCCTGCTTATAGG
>CAZIIE010000085.1:0-6439 GCA_964539375.1 uncultured Nitrospirota bacterium
TCTGGGAAGGCGGGTGAGTAGGTAGCCCTGAGCCGGAAGACCCATCCGTCTGGAAAACCTCGAGGGAGGTAGAACGCCATGAAGAGACTTGCCCTTATTCCCCAGCATTTAAGAACCATCAAATCAGAGCCTTTCAGAATTGTTTATGTTTTGATTGCATTCTTATCGATACTGCTTCTATTTAACCCCTTTATAGCTTCAGCTCAGCAGGACACAACCAGGACCCAACTTGGTGATATTGTTGTAACTGCCACAAGGGTGGAGGAACCAGTAGAGGATGTTGCCCAGGATGTTACGGTTATAACAGCTAAGGAGATAAAAAAACACAGTTACGAAACCATTAGTGATATCTTGAATGATGTTATGGGCATTAAAATCAAAGAGTATGGAAACAGAGGAAATTCCTCGTCCCTATCTATCAGGGCATCCACAGCAGAACAGGTATTGATACTTATTGATGGAAAAAGGCTTAACAAACCTTCGTCAGGTCAGTTTGACCTTAATGATATACCTGTACCTGTTGAAAACATCGAAAGGATAGAGATATTAAGGGGTGCATCATCTGCACTTTATGGTGCTGATGCAATGGGAGGGGTTATTAATATCATTACAAAAAGGCCAGACAAACCCATTAATAAAGCCAGAATTCAGTATGGAAGGTTCGATACAAAGAATTTGCTTTTTACCACTTCTCGTAAGTTAGATGATTTTGGATATTTTTTTACTTTAGAAAGGGAAGACTCCCACGGCTACAGACCTAATACTGATTATGAGTTATGGAACCTGAATGGAAAATTGACTTATGATCTATCAAAGAATGTAAATGCTGTATTAAACATCGATTATGGCCATAAAGAACTTGGTAGTCCTGGCTCTACCGGCTGGCCAACCCCTGAGGCAAGACAATGGAACGAAAGTGGTTTTTATGGAGTTACTCTTAATGCAAAGAACTCAAAGTTTAATATTTACTCCCATTACAACAGAATACACTATAAAAATCCTTCTTCTTTTGAGGATGATACACATAAAAACTACATAAGGGGAGTTGATGGTCAGACATCTTTTTCCTTAGGAGAAATTAACCTTTTTACGGTAGGAGCAGAGATACTTGAAGAAAAACTACACAGTACTGCTGTAGGCAACAAGAAACGCAGAAGGATTGGAACCTTCCTTCAGGATGAACTTTTCTTTACAGACAGCTTTATTGTTACTGCAGGAATTAGATATGATGATTATGATACCGGCAACAGGATTACCCCCAGGGTATCGGTTCTTTACAGACTGTTTCCGGAAACCACATTGCGTGCCTCTGCTGGTAAGGGTTACAGGGTGCCCACCTTTAATGAACTTTACTGGCCTGATATGGGCTGGGCAGTAGGTAATCCAGATCTGAAGCCAGAAAAGTCAACAGAATATGAGATATCCGTTGAGCAGAAAATCAACAAATATATACGGGCAAAGGTTCTTGGTTTTTATAAAAAGGTTAAAGACCTGATAGAATGGCAGGAGGTAAGTCCCTGGAGATGGATGCCAGTTAATATAGGCAAGGCAAGGATAAGAGGGATAGAGTTTGAGACACTGGCAAAAGTCGGACTTTTTGAGTTCATGCTTAACTATACATACCAGGATCCAAAGGATCTTGAAAAGGACCAGATTATTACAGACCGCCAGAGACACAATCTGAATGCCGGAGTAACTTACAGTAATTCAAAAGGCTTTTCAGCAACACTTGATGGTAGCTATGTAAGTAACTACACCACAGAAACGGGTAACCATAAATGCTATTTTATTTTAAATACAAAGATCAGCAAGACTATTTCCCTTGCTGAAGGTATTAAGGGCACATTTTATGTAAAAGGTAAGAATATACTTGATAAAGAATATGAGGTCACTAAAGGCTATCCCATGCCGGGGCAACAATGGATGGCAGGGGTAACGGTTGAGTTCTAAAAAAGTAGAATATCGAGGTTTTTTTAAAAAAGGACCAATACTCAGTCTGATAACAATTTTATGTCTGTCTGTTTTTTCTCTGACGGCTTTTGCAAAGGTTCCCCAGAGGATAATCTCTCTTGCACCAAGCATCACAGAGATTCTTTTTGCACTGGGTCTGAAACAGCAGATTGTTGGTGTAACCAATTTCTGTGACCACCCACCAGAGGCCCTAAAAAAGCCTAAGGTGGGTGGCATGACAGATCCATCCCTTGAGGCTATTGTGCGTCTTAGGCCTGACATTGTGGTGCTTACTACTGAAGGAAACCAGAAGGAATTTGAAGAAAGACTGAGGAGAGTTGGTATCAGGACCTATGTGTTCAGGGCAAGGAGGATTTCGGAGTTACCAGAGGAGCTTGTTAAACTTGGTGAGGCCCTTGGTGTAAAGGAAAAGGCAACCCAGCTGTCAGAACGATTTAAGAACACATTAAACAGGTATAGGAATTCCATTCACCAGAGTAAAGGGAAAAAGGCACTATTTATCATCTGGCCCGAGCCCCTGATCGTAGCAGGTCCTGGCACAGCCATTGATGAGGCCATGGAACTGGTAGGACTTGTCAATATAGCCCATGATGCAAAGGCCCGTTATCCGAGATACTCCATTGAAGAGGTTATTAGAAGAGACCCTGATGTAATCTTCATTGGCAAGGGGCACCAGGATATGAGAAAGGTCTCTGGCAGGATTCTAAAAAGGCTTTCTTCTGTAAAAGCAGTACGGACGGGAAGGGTTTATTTTGTAAGTGATGCACTGTACAGACTTGGCCCCAGGATCATTGACGGGATAGAAGAGCTTTCAGTTTATTTGAGATGATGAGAAGGTCTTTATTATTTTTTCTTGTTTCTTGCTTGATCTTTTCAGCTTCAGTCTTTATAGGTCCTGAGATAATTAACCCCTTTTCAATGAGTGACATTGACAGGACGATTGTTTTATCTATCCGGCTTCCAAGGGTAATAGTTTCCATATTAATGGGGGCGGCACTTGGTGCCTCCGGTGCAGTGCTTCAGGGTTTTCTCAGGAATCCCCTTGCCGACCCTTATATCCTTGGCCTTTCAGGTGGTGCTGCATTGATGGCTAGCCTTGCCATCTTGCTTGGCAGCATGGTATTTGGGATTTTTACAATACCCCTTTTTGCATTTTTGGGCTCTATTGCTACCGGAGTTATCGTTGGTTTTATGGCATACAAAAGAGGTGGGCTTTGGCCAGAGAGACTGCTTCTTGCAGGCGTTGGATTGGGATTTCTCTTTTCTGCAGTTTTAATGCTTCTTATGACCATATCCTCTGATGAGGGACTAAGAAGGGCTATTCACTGGATATTTGGAGACCTCTCCATGGCTGACTGGTCGCTGGTACCCTATGGACTGGTTATAATCATCGTCGGTCTTTCACTTTCATTATGGAGGGCAAAGGCCCTTAATGCATTAATGCTTGGTGACGAGATTGCCTACAGTCTTGGTTTTTCACCATATAAAGAGCGGTTAATACTCTTTGTGTCAGTTTGTTTGATGACCGCTGCCTCGGTCTCCCTTGGAGGGATTGTTGGTTTTATTGGACTTTTGATGCCACACATTGTCAGGTTTGTTTGGGGAGCAGACAGTAGAGGAGTCTTACCCCTGTCGGCAGTAGCTGGTGCCTCAATGCTGTGTCTTGCCGACACAATTGGCAGAACCGTGGTTTCACCTATGGAGCTACCAGCCGGAATAATAACGGCTATAATAGGTGCTCCTTATTTCCTTTATTTACTTAGAAAACAGGATATACTTGGCAGGTGATTATGGATATTCTTGTAATGGAGAAGGTTGATTTTTCCTATAATGATGAGCCCTTTGTAAGAGGACTTGATTTTACAGTCAAAGAGGCAGAGATCATAGCCCTACTTGGTCCAAATGGTTCTGGGAAATCCACAATCTTAAAACTTGCATCAGGCATTTTAAAACCGAAAAAGGGCAGGGTATTGCTATGGAACAGGGATCTTTTTTCTTATCCAGGAAAAGACAGGGCAAAACTTATAAGTTATCTACCCCAGATAATAGACTTCCGTCTTCCCTTTAAAGTTAAAGAACTGGTCAGCATGGGATTATACCCCTATGAGATTGCCCCTGAACTTACGGTAGAGGATGCCCTTGAAATGGTAGGGCTTCGGGACAGCGCCAATACCCCTATCTCAGAACTAAGTGGAGGTGAAAGAAGGAGGGCCTTTATTGCAATGACTCTACTTCAGGGTGCTGGGCTTTTGCTGCTTGATGAACCAATGGCAAATCTGGATATCAAATATCAGATGGAACTGATAAAACTGTTAAAGGAGCTTAAGCAGGGAAAAGGTATATCCATGGTTATGGCATTACATGATATAAACATGGTTCATCATTTCGACAGGGTTTATGTTGTTAAAGATGGCAGGATGGTAGCCTCTGGGAGACCATCAGATGTGGTTACAGAGGATTTGTTAAGAAGGGTTTATGAGGTGGATATCAGGATTTATCCACAGAAGAATGGAACCTTTCTCTATGGTATCTGATATGGCTCAAAGGGCGACGGTAATAGGGGTTGTTTTTTCAATCGCATTTCATATGGCAGTACTGGCCATTCCCTTTTCATGGAAGACAGGGCAGGACCCTTTAACACATTTTCAGGAGGTGAGGCTTTCCTTTTATCATCAGATAAAGTCAAAACCCATGACCTCTAAAACTAAACAGGTAAAAAAGACAAAATCAAAAACTGTAAGCCACAACAAAAGGAATTTGGTTAGTCAAAAAAAGATTTTTAAAAAGCCTGCCCCTGTAAAAAAGACGGAAAAAAATAAAGAAGTTAAATTTAATAGACATACAGTACCAGTGGTTAAGAATAATGAAAAAAAGATAGAAAAAACTACTACAGAAGATAAGGCCCCAGAGTCTGAAAAAAAGACAGAGCCTGAGGAGAAGGCTGTCCCTGCCACAAAAGATATTAGTTTAAGTAGCAAAAAATTAGACAAACCAGAGAAAACAAATGATAATAATATGGTTGCAACTGCTAATACCCATTCCATAGGTGATAAAACTATTACAAAGACGGAAAGTAAGACCACCGATGAGGTTTATCGAGGAGGCTTTGGAGGAAACAATGGTCCAAGGTTTCTAAAAAAGGTTATACCCCATTATCCAAGGATGGCAAGAAAGCTTGGCAAAGAGGGTAAGGTGGTGTTAAAACTATTTATTGACAAAAAGGGAAGACTTAAAAAGGTAGAGGTTATAGAGGATGATGGATATGGTTTTGCCCGCGAGGCGGTAAAGGCCATAAAGGAGTCAACCTTTCTGCCAGCAGTAAGAAAGGGAGTTCCGGTTGATTCAGAGGCATTATTGACTGTACGATTTAGACTTAAAGACTAAATTACTAAACAGGGAGATTAAGGATGTTAGAGGTTTTCTTAAAAGGTGGTTTCTTGATGTACCCTATATTGCTACTTTCAGTGGTAGCGGTTGCAATTATAATTCAGAAGGCTATTCAGTACAGAGCCTTGATTAAAGGGCTTGACAGGACAGCAGAGGAGATCTTTAAAGCCCCACCTGAAATTTTTAGACCCCTGATGGAGACTGCCCAGAAGGGCTGTGATGAAGAAGAGTTAACAGTGGTTGGTACCCGTCAGGTTAGAGAGATTGAAAAAGGTCTAAGTTGGCTTGGTGTAATAGCAATGATTACTCCCTTGCTTGGGTTAACAGGCACAGTGATTGGTATGATAAAGGCATTCATGGTTATATCGGTTCAGAGCTCGGTTAATCCATCTATGCTTGCCGGTGGAATATGGGAGGCCCTGATTACAACGGCTGCAGGGCTTCTTGTTGCAATTCCTGTTCATATTGGGCATCACTGGCTTGAAAAACAGGCAGATGAGATTACATTTTTGCTCAAAGAGGCTACACTGGTACTTTACAAGAGGTGTAAGGATGGAGTTTAAAAGAAGAAGATATAACCATTCCTATCTTAATATTGCGCCATTGGTGGATGTTGTGTTTCTGCTTTTACTGTTTTTCATGCTTACATCTCATCTTGTACAGGAACCCGCAATAAGTGTCAAACTACCACGATCAAAGACTGCATCAATGTTAAAACAATCTGTTCCAACAGTTGTTATTAACAGGGAGGGAAAGATCTATTTTGACGCCCACGAGGTATCCTTAACCTCTCTAACAGATATAATAAAAAAACAGTTATCGGAAAGGAAAATAAAAAAGATAAGAATCAAGGCAGACAGAGATATTCAACTTTCCCTGCTCATTAAAGTGATTGACCAGATAAGGCTTGCCGGTATATCAGACTTCGGCATAATAACAAATAAAGAACAATAACTCCCTAAAACACCCCTCTATCCATCATCCTGTACTGAACAGCCTCGGAGATGTGGTGGGGTTGGATGTCTTCTGAACCTTCAAGGTCTGCTATGGTGCGGGAGACCTTGAGTATCCTTGTGTATGC
>CAZIIE010000086.1:0-6369 GCA_964539375.1 uncultured Nitrospirota bacterium
TTTATAGCGTTAATAGCGTTTGTCGCGTTTGTTGCGTTTGTTGCGTTTGTTGCGTTTATCGAGTTCATTGCGTTGGCTGCGTTGATTGCGTTTATCGCGTTGATTGGGTTTATAGAGAGGGTTGGGTTAAAGGGGTTCAAGGTCGTCGGCATAGACAGGGACAGAGATGCTTTTTCCAAGGAGGGTGATGTTTACGGAGAAGATATACTGGTCTTCCTTTTTTTCAATAACCCCTATAGCTCCTTCAAGCTTTCCCCTGCGGATGCGGACAGTGGTGCCCTCTTTAAGGTGGGGGTAAATGTTAAGGTCTCTACCACTGCTAACGATAAGCTTCAATGACTGGATTTCCTCTTCAGGCACCTCTGCAGGCTTTCCCTTTTCATAGGATACAAAGGTGACAGCACCCTTTGTTTTGAGTACCTGAACCAGTTTGTCAGGGTAGGGCTGGATCTTTACAAACACATAGCCAGGGAAAAGGGGGAAATCAACATATTTCTTTCGGTCCTTCCACTGTCTCAGTTTTTTAACCAGTGGAAGGTAGGCCTCAATACCTTTTCTTAATAGCTCACTGTATGTTACTGCCTCGTGGCGAGACTTTGTATAAAGGGCAAACCAGCAGGCCTTCATCTATTTTTTATAAGTCCCCAGATGGTGTTTTTTGAACTGTTCGGGGCGTTTTTATCGTATAGTTTTGATTTGATTTCTGAGACCGTTTTTTCAAGGGACTTTAGTTCAACCTGAAGCTGAAATAGCTTTTTGTTCAGTTCAGGAACCTCGTTTTTTGAGTTAAGAAGCACCCTGTTTACCACCTTTTCAATGCCCGATATACGCTCCATAATCTCAACACGGTCATCCTCAGTAAAGGAGATATGATTAAGCTGGTTTTCCAGTTTTGAAAGTCTTTTTTCAATGTCGGAATGAGCACTGGAGGATAGTGTGGATTCCTGTGAGGCTTTGTCAGTCCAGTACTGATTTTCAATATCCAGCTCGCCAATTACTTCTGCGGTCATCTTCTTTGATATGGTTTTGGTCTCCTCCACAAAGGCACTTAAAAGGAGAAAGTCGCATATGATGTTTATGAGCCTTGGAATCCCACGGCTGTAGTTGTGGATAAAATCAAAGACACCTTCTTCAAAGGTAACGGCATCACGATTGCCTGCAACCTCAAGCCTGTGCAGAATGTATTCCTCTGTTTCCTCCTTGGTAAGGGGCTGGATGTGGCAGCTAATACTGATACGCTGACGAAGCTGACGAAGCTCGGGTTTAGCAAGGGTCTTTCTGAGCTCAGGCTGTCCCACAAGGATTATCTGAAGGAGCTTCTGTGTGTCTGTTTCAAGGTTGGATAGCATACGGATTTCCTCAAGCAGTTCGTCAGATAGATTCTGGGCCTCATCAATTATCAGGATGGTCTGGTGATTGTTTGCATACTGGTCAATCAGAAACTCGTTTAGTTCCCTGATGAGGGTTATCTTATCCTTTCCCTCAGGTTCAAGGCCAAAATCATCGTTTATCATGGCAAAGAGCTGCTCGGAGGAGACCTTTGTGTTGAAGACCTTGGCAACTTTGTATTTGCCTTTAAGTTTCTTCAAGATGTTTCTGATAATGGTAGTCTTTCCCGAGCCAACCTCTCCGGTAAGCAGTATAAAGCCGACACCTTCCTGAATGCCGTAATCAAGGTATATAAGGGCCTTTTTGTGTGCCCTGCTGGGATAGAGAAAGTCAGGGTTGGGCACCAGCTCAAAGGGCTTTGTATTTAATCCAAAATATTCTTCATACATGATTTATGCTCTCTTTCTTGCTTAAAAGGTAATACGGGCCTGAGCCCAGATGATGTTGTTTTTGTAGTCCTTTGTGTCATCGGTGGAGTTGTTTTTGTTATAGGTATATCCAATAGAAAGGGTGATGATTTTCAACTCATAGTTAAGAGCAAGTCTCAGGCTGTAACGTTTGTCCTTTGTGTCTTCAGGTTTAAAGGTGTATTTTGTGTAAGTGCCTGTTATGGTGCCTGAGAGTTTTTCTGTTACAGGCATGGTGAGGTCAAGGCTTATGCCGGTGGATTTGTCTTCACGGTTTTCCTCAAGGTATTCGGATTTAGAATGAAAGGCCCTCAGAGTGGAGGTGATAAACTTACTGTAGCTCAGGCTTCCCTCATACCTTTTGCTTTTGTATGTGCCTGTTGATACTGATTCAACGAAATCCACTTTGTAAGAGGCATCAAGGGTAAGGGCCTCGCTCAGTTTATAATTCAGCCCTGCATCCCAGAAATTGAAGTCTTCATCATCAATGGCTGAGCTGTCATAGTTAAACCAGCTATGCCCGTAGCCACCCCTCAGGGTTAACCTGGGGCCAACAAGGTATTCGGCACGGATTTGTGCACTCTGACGGTCGTATTCTTCAGTAAGGTCGGGTTTGTGGATAAAATAACTGTAGCTGAGGGTTGCCTTCAGTCTTTCAAAAAAGTCCTTGGTCAGCGAGAGAGAAAAGGTGTGATTTTTTGTATCATCACCGCTTTCTTCCTCATACCAGATGTTTTCGTAAATATAGTCAGCCCTTAACTGAAGGGTGGGCGTAAGGGGATAGACAATGTAAGGGTTTACTTCAAAGGTGTTTGTATCGGTCATGTTTGAAAGGATACTGTCAAGGCCTGTTGGTCTTTTTTCATCAATCGGAACACGGCTATAGGTGTCGGTAATGTGAAGAAAGACTATGTCTTTATAAAGATTGGAAAGGGCATCAAGGGCTGCTCTATGGTAAATGTCGTTTTCCTTTGAGTTGTGGACATAAAAGGTGGTAAGAAGGCTATAGTCAAGAGAAAGGGTTACAAGCTTTGCCTCATAGTTAAGCTTAAGAGAGGGTGAAATGGTTGTTATCAGGTCATCCTCTTCATTGTCAGCTGTGAGATAAATGTTGTCGTTAAACTCTTCACGAACCATTAAGGAAGGAGTTAAGGTAAAATCAGCCAGAGCAGATTTAACAGAAAAGGCACATAGGACTGAAGTTAAAAGAAAAAAAAGGGCTAAACTCAGTTTTTTCATAATCTCCCCCACAATAAATAAATTCTAAATCCTAAGCACTAAATTCTAAACAAATCACAAATTCTAATTTCCCAATTCCAAAACTACCGTTCTTAATAAACCACAGAGTGCACAGAGCATTAAAATAAAAATTCTAATCTCTAAGCACTAAATCCTAAACAAATTCCAAATCCTAATTTTCCAAACAACTAAAAAACGACCACCGAGTGGACCGAGTTCACAGAGTTAATCTTCCTTCTGATTTCCCAACCCCTAAAACTCAACACTAAACACTAAACACTCAAACTCCTATCGCCTATAGCCTATAGCCTCTTCACCTCTTCACCCATTCACCCACTATATCTATAGCCTCTCGCCTTCAACCTACCCCCTACACGCTACCCACTACCCCCCTAAAATTACTCCCTATCTCCATAATGGTTTTTGTAATAGTAATAATAATGACCATCAAAGCGGTCTACATAGGCATTATTATACACGATTCCGAGGATTTTTGAATCCTTAAGAAGATTGATTGACTCGTTTATGCTTTTTAGGGGGGCATGGCCCTCTTTTATCACAAAAATCACACCATCAACCAGTGATGCCAGATGATGGGTCTCTGCAAAGGGGAGCACTGGCGGTGCATCAAATATCACATATCTGTCAGTGTATCTTTCTTTAAGTTCCTTTACAATTTCCCTCATTCTTTCAGAAAGCAATATCTCAACTGGATTTGAGATATGCTTTCCTGCTGGAAGGATGCTTAGCTTTCCAATGTTGGTTTTTATAATCGCATCACCAAGGTCTCTGTCTTCAAGCAGGCAGTCGCCAAGGCCAACTTCAGTGTCAATATTAAGATATTTGTGGACAGAGGGTTGTCTGAAGTCCACATCCACCAGTAGGACCGTGTGGTCGTACTCCTGGGCAAGGGTGATGGCCAGATTTAGGGCGGTTAAGCTTTTGCCTTCACCACCAAGGGTGCTTGTTACAAGGAGGGTATTGTTAAAGTCATCCATCTTTGTTAGCTTTACAACCATGGATTTGAGTTTTCGGTACTCTTCTGAGATTGGCGAGTCTGGGTCAGTTGCAGTAATCAGATAGGGATTGGTGATGTTGATGTGGCGAGATTTACCATTAGACCTGTATGCCCTGGTAGTGCTGATTATATTTTCCTCTTTAGCCTTTACTGGGTGTGGTCTGGTTTCAGGCACTATATCTTCAGAGGTGTCTTCACGCACCTGTTTTTTTCTTTTTATCATCGCCTTTTCAAGTGCCTCTTCAAGTCTACTCATACTTTGCTCCTTCTCTACCTATGATTTTACCAGAAAACTCAATTTTTCCTTTAAAGACATCAGGTGTTCTGGAATATGAAGGCTTGCTATAAACTTGTCAATGTAATTCAGCTCTAAAAGCTCAATGGTAAATACAGCAAGCACAAGAGCCAGAAATAGCCCGTAGGCGCTAAAGAGCAGGATATCTTTACGCCTTTTTTTCATGGTTTCTATAGGGTTTTCTATCGTAGGAATAACAGCAAGCACTGGCAGTCCAAAGGCCTTCAGGGCATCAAGGGTTCTTACTGAGGTATCAAAGTAATCTATCAAGAGCAATAACCCGAAGGCCCCTCCAAGCCCTGCAAAGATTCCGAAAAGTATCATTAACTTTCTGTTTGGGCTAACAGGTTTTACCGGTAATATGGCAGGGTCAATAATACGGAATGTTTCAGCCTTGTCCTGGACCTCCATCTGTTTGGATACCTCGGACTGTCCAAGCCTGAAGACCAGCTTCTGGTAGATTTCCTTGTAGGTGTCCCGTTCTCTTTCAAGGTCTGCAAGTTTCTTCCTTTCAACAGGGATATTGCGGAGATAATGCTTCTTTTCCTCAATTTTTTTATTGAAATGCCTGAGCTGGGTGTCAATGGAAGCTATCTCATACTGGGTTTTTGATAGTTCTTCACGAAGCTGTTGATAGATAGGATTAAGTGTTGACATCTGTGTGGTGGACTGTGTAGAGGGTTCCTCGTCATTTTTGTCCTCCCCTTCAGGGGTATTTCTCAGTTGTGCTTTTAGGGTCTCTATCTCAGCCTTGACCCTTATGACTTCGGGGTAATTTTCAGTGTATTTTAAAAGTAGTTCGTTTAGCCTCTGCTGAAGCGCCATTAAACGGCTCTGGACAGGATTTGTCGTAGAGGTGTTACCAAGTATAGCCACTGTGTAGGGTTTTTCTTCTTTAAGTTGTTTTTCAATCATCTGTTTTTTGGCAATCAGTTCCTGCTTTTTTATTTTTAGCTGTTCAACTTTATCGGTGAGGTTTTTTATCTCGGCAACCACTCCTTTTTCATCCATTGATATAATGATACCCTTGTTTTTTCTGAACTCAATGATCTTTCGTTCAGCAAGGTCAATCTTTTCTTTGAAAAATTTTATCTGCTCCTTGAGAAATCTGTTTGCTCCATAGGCCTCATCACGCTTGGCAGAGAGATTTTCTTCAATATAGGTACGGACAAGGGTGTTTACATAATCCATTGCCAGTTTAGGGTCTTTGTTTCTGTATGAGATTTCAAACATATCCTTTTTCCTTGCACGTATTGTGGTTTTTTCCTGTAGATGCTCTATTAGCTTTTCCATCTGTAAACGGTCGTTGGTATCAACATTAAAATCCACCTTCTTTATAACCTTTGTAAGAAGTCCCCTGTTCTTCATGGCATAGGACATAACCCTTATGCGTTCCGCAAGGGAAGGGGTTACAGCAATACCCTTAATTAGGTCGTTAATCACATTTCGTTCCACCAGGATGGTGCTTTTTGCTTCATAAACCTTTGGTTTTAGATAGCTGAAGAGAACAACCACTGATGTGATTATCATTGCAGTAATAACGAAAAGATAGCGTCTCTTTTCTATCAGTCTCAAATATCTTTTTATGTCAAGTTCAGGTTTGTTCTCCATTTCAAAGCTCCTTTAAAAGATTCCCTCTTTTACCACTATATAATCGCCTGGCTTTAGCTTTATATTCTGGGTAAGGTCTCCTTCCTTCATAAGGTCCTTTATCTTTACCTTTATTGCCTCCTCCTTACCCTTTTGTTTTCTGTATATAATCACATCGTTTTCCTTTGCAAACTTATTGAAACCCCCTGCGTCAAGTATTGCCTCAAGAACCGTTAGACCATCACGGTAAACAATAAATTTAGGGGTGTTTACAGCACCTACCACATAGACATTCTTTTCAGTAAGGGCAGGTATGAAAATCACATCGTCAGGCAGTATGTTTATATCTTCACTGGTGTCGCCTTCTATGAAGAGCTTGTAAAAGTCCTTTTTAATCCTTTTCCCTTTACGCTCCACATAGGCATTGTGAA
>CAZIIE010000087.1:0-6363 GCA_964539375.1 uncultured Nitrospirota bacterium
GGGTTTATTGCTTTAAAATCAGGCCTTTGACTAATTGGATTTGAAAATATTATATTAATCAAACGATTGTTTTATTTTCTATTGGCTATGAAAAGCACAAGGGATAGGATACTTGATACAGCAGAGAGGCTTTTTGCTGAAAAAGGCTATGATGGAGTGAGTATTAGAGAGATAACCAGCGAGGCAAAATCAAATGTAGCTTCAATCAATTACTATTTTGGCAATAAAAAGGGGCTTTATCTTGCTGTATTTAAAGAACGAATGATTGAGAGGGCAAGGAAGGTCCAGGCAAGCTTCTGGAAAGAGATTGAACTATACGAAAATCCCTCTGCAGAAACGATTATCAGGTCCCTCGCAAGGGCATTTCTTAAAAGCCCTTTTTCAGAACGGGAAAGGATACTCCATCACAAGCTGATGGCAAGAGAGGTGAATAGACCGGGAGAGGCCTTTAAGCTTTTTCATTCTGAGGTTTTAAAACCCTTTTATGATTCACTTATAAGTCTACTGGAACCCCACATGAAAAGGGGTTTAACCAAACAGCAGAAGATGCTGTTTGTTTTAAGCATAATGGCCCAGATTATTAACTTTCACCTTGCAAGAAACATGATTATTAGTCTGACAGGCAAGAGCTATAATGGGCAGTTTGTTGATGTGCTTATTGAAAATATAGTTCAGTTTTCACTTTATGGCATAAAGGGAAGGAGCTAAATGCTAAGATATACTGCCTTTTTAATAATTATTCTGTTAGTTTCTTGCACTCCAGTAAAGAGACAAAGCCCCTCATTAAATATACCTGAGAGGTTCAGAAATGACCTCCCAGAAACTAAGAGCTCCCCACACCTTGACCACTGGTGGAAAGATTTCAATGACCCCCTTTTAAACGACCTTATTGAAAGGGCACTAAAGCACAACCATGATATTAAGCTTGCTGCTGAAAGGGTGTTAGAGGCAAGGGCAATCCTCAAAGCAAAGGGTTCAGAGCTATTTCCCTCTATAAATCTTAAAGCCGAGGCAACGAGGCAGAAACAGTCGTTCAGTTTTTCACCAGGTGGAAACAGGACAACCATCACAGGAAACAGTTTCATGTTTACTCCTGTGGTGTCTTACGAGCTTGACCTCTGGCAGAGGATTAACTCTTCCAGAAGGGCTTCTTACTCAAGACTTATCTCAACAATGGAAGCCAGAGAAGCAGTGATGCAGACCGTTTTATCCGACCTGGTCACCCTTTATTTTGAGAGATTATCCCTTGAAAGAAAGATAGAGCTTACAAAGAGAAGAATAAAAAACAGCGAAGACAATCTCAAGGTGATAAGCTCCCGCTACAGAAGGGGGCTTTCCAGTTACCTTGACCTTCTTCAGGCAAAAACCCAGCTTTCAGAGGTCAGAGCAAGGCTGCCTGTTCTTATGAAGCAGGCAGAGGATGTGTCCTATAGAATCACATTGCTTGCAGGGCAGTATCCTGAAAATATCAAGCCTGAAAACCCCGATTACGAAAACTATATATCAAGACTGAGGCCTGTTAAAGCCGGGATTCCTTCAGAGTTACTTTTACGAAGGCCCGACCTGAGGGTAAAGGCAGCTGAAATGGAAGCCACCTTTGAGGAGTTAAAGGTCTCAAGGGCAAAGCGTTTCCCGAGCCTTTCCCTTACTGCAAACTATGGCTGGATAAGCGACGAGCTAAGGGGACTTTTTAAACCAGAAAGCATTATCTGGCAGCTTTCTTCGGGGATTCTATCTCCCCTTTTTGATGCAGGAAGGCTGAAGTCAAATGAACAGGCTGCCCTTTCACGCTATCGTCAATCCCTTATCAGCTATGCCAAAGCAGTTCTTCAGGCATTCTACGAGGTTGAGACAGCACTTATGACAAGAAAGGCTCTTTACAGGGAACGTCAAGACCTGATGAACCTCCTGAAGGACTCAAAATTGACCTATGATGCTTCACTTAAGAGGTATCAGCGCGGATTGGTAGACCTTCTTACTGTTCTTAATGCGGAGAGACAATTTTACCTTGCCCAGGAGAAATTGATAGATGTTGATACTGCCATTCTTAAAAACAGGGTCTTTTTATACAGGGCACTTGGTGGAACATGGACTAAAAAGCAGAGCACAAGGAATTAGTCAGGAAAAAGCGTTAAAGAGCATTTTAAGGAAAAGTTTCGCAGTGATGGAGGATTTATGAAAAGATGGAGCTTTGTTACACTTCAGACCATAGCGGTTGTAATTGCAATCCTTGCAGGATTGGCGATTACAAAAAAACTCATAGCCACAAAGCCCAGGATTAAGAAGATAAAACCACCTGAGATTGCCCCCTTTGTGCGGGTTGAAAAGGTAAAGGTTGCTCCAGTGGATGTTACTGTAGAAGGATATGCAACTGTTAAGGCCTCAAAGGAAATAGACATAGTCCCTCAGGTATCAGGAAGGGCAATCTTTGTATCTGACAGGCTTGTCACAGGCGGAAGGGTTAAGGAGGGTGAGCTACTTGTAAAGATTGATGATGCAGACTACATTGCCGCTGTTAAGAAGGCAGAAGCAGAGATAAAGTCAAAGGAGGCTCTGATTCATAAGCTAAAGGAGGAGTCAGAGGAGGCAAAAAGGGAGTGGTATCAGGTAAACCCTGATAGCAAACCGCCTGCCCTGTTACTGAAGATTCCTGACATTGAAGCAGCCGAGGCAGCCCTCAAGGCTGCCCAGGCATCTCTTGAAAAGGCAAGATTAGACCTTTTAAGAACCGAGATAAGGGCACCTTTCAGTGCTGTTATCATGTCGGAACAGGTGGATAAGGGACAGTATTTAAGGGCTGGAATGGCTATAGCCCACATATTCTCTGACAACGAGGTTGACATCTACGTAAATCTTAAGGAGGATGAAACAGCTTTCATAGATGTTCCAGGCTTTAATACCCTTAAAACTGTGGGCTCCATGGCTGTGGTTATTGTAAGCATTGGAGGAAAGCCCCATGAATGGAAGGGACAGGTCGTCAGGGCAGGGATTACCGATGAAAAAACGAGGACAGTTCCTGTAGTGGTCAATGTTAAGGATGCGTATAAAACCATACCACCCCTTTCAGTGGGCACTTTTGTCAAAGTAAAAATAAAAGGCAAAAGGGTTCCAAGGGCCTATCTTGCTGATAAATCTGCTGTTTTCTGGGAAGGCTCTGAAAGGGCCTTTGTATGGCTTGTAAACAGTGAGGGAAGGCTTAAAAAGCAGGCTGTTCATATTTTATGCACCCAGGAAAACAAGTACCTGATTGACAGGGGGTTAAAGGATGGGGACATTCTTGTCCTGACCCCTCCACCTGATGCAGTTGAGAGGATGAAGGTCAGGTTTCAAAGTGAAAAATAGTTTCCTTTAAAGGGGTTTATCCGTGAAGAAGATAATATCATGGTTTACTGAAAATCATGTAGCAGCCAATCTCCTGATGGTTTTCGTGCTCGTTACAGGGTTGATTGCTGCTATAAATGCAAAGGTTGAGATATTTCCAGAAACTGCGGCTGACAAGGTAACCGTGTCTGTTACCTATCCTGGTGCCTCTCCATCAGAGGTGGAAGAGGGTGTATTAAAAAAGGTTGAGGAGGCTGTTTCTGGACTTGATGGTATTAAGGAGATAAACAGCTATGCCTCTGAAGGTGTTGCGCTTATTGAGATTGAGGCTGTTCAGGGCTGGGATATTGACAAGCTGCTGGATGATGTCAAATCAGAGGTAAACCGTCTCACCACTCTTCCAGAAAATGCAGAACGCCCGATAATCAAAAAGTTCGTTTTTAAGGCACCTGTTCTTAATGTGGCTGTTTACGGTGATGTGCCTGTCAGTGTGCTTAAGGATTATGCTGAAAGAATTAAGGATGATATCACAAGACTGCCCCATGTCACTCAGGCCGATATATTTGGTGTAAGCAACCCCGAGATATCCATTGAGATACCTGAGGAAAACCTGCGCAAGTACAACCTCACCCTTGACAGCGTTTCAGCCATAGTTAGAAACTGGAGCCTTGACCTTGGAGGCGGTGAGATCAAGGAGAACTCTGGATACATACTGCTCAGGACAAAGGGAAGAAAATACACAGCCAGGGACTATGAAGACATACCTGTGATAAGCCGAACCGATGGCACCGTGGTCAGGCTTTCAGACATTGCAACCATCAGAGAGACTTACGAGGAGGCAGAACGGGGCTCCCGCTTCAATGGTCTTCCCTCGGTGGGTATTCTGGTTTACCGAATTGGTAAGGAAAACGCCCTTACTGTTGCACGGGAGGTAAAGGAATACATAGACTCAATCCGCCCCACCCTTCCGCCAAGCATAAAGGTTGACACCTTTGGAGACCGTTCAGAGATACTGAAGGCAAGACTCACCCTTTTACTTAAAAACATGGCCTATGGAATGGTGCTTGTTGTGGTTGTGCTTGGTATATTTTTAAACCGAAGGCTTTCCTTCTGGATAACCATGGGCATACCCACTGCCTTTGCCTTCGGGCTATTTCTTCTGCCCTACTACAATGTATCAATAAACATGATCAGCCTCTTTGCCTTTATTATGGTGCTTGGCATTGTGGTTGACGATGCAATTGTGGTTGGGGAAAGTGTGTTCAGAAAAAGGGAGCAGGGACTGCCACCCTTTCAGGCAGCAGTGGAGGGCACAATGGTTGTTGCCGTTCCTGTTATATTTTCTGTACTCACCACTATTGCTGCCTTCTGGCCTCTGTTGCTTGGCACAGGGGTGATGGGCAAGGTTATAAAAAACATCCCCATAGTGGTTATTGCCGTTCTGTCAGGCTCCCTTCTTGAGGCACTGCTTATTCTTCCTGCCCACCTTTCCAGGTCTAAACTGCCTACCCGAAGGGGGAAAAAGGAAAACTTTGTATCAGGCTGTCTTGAGGGGTTTGTCCAGGGCCCCTTTAAAGGGCTCTTAAAGCTTGCCCTTAAGTGGCGTTACTTTACCATTGCCACTGGTGTGTTTATCCTTCTTCTTTCCCTCGGGCTCTGGTTTGGTGGCAGGATAAAGTTTACCTTCTTTCCAAAGGTTGAAAGCGACCGAATGATCTGTGAGCTGACAATGCCTCCTGGCACCCCCTATAGCAGGACATTAAAGATTATTGAAAGGATTGAGAAGGGTGCCATTGAGGCAGCCAGAGAGGCTGAACAGATGAGAGCTGACCATTCAGAACCTCTTGTCAGATACACCTACTCCATACTGGGCGAACAGATACCAATGGGACACCGTAGCAGCACAGGCCCTATGCCCTCGGGAAGCCATGTGGGACAGGTTATCGTCCAGCTAATTGGTTCAGAAAAGAGAAAGGATATGAGCACCACCAGGGTCACAAACCTCTGGAGAAAAAAGATTGGAGAGATTCGCGGTGCAGAGAGCGTGAGATTCTACAGTGAACTCTTCAGTGCAGGAAAGGCTGTATCCTTTGACTTAACCATGCATGACGAAGAGGCACTCCACCGTGCAGTTGAAGAGCTCAAGGGGGAGCTTAAAAAATATCCTGGTGTCTATGACATTGAGGACAGCTACATACCAGGGAAAGAGGAAATCGGCTTTAAACTAAAGGAGAGTGCAAAATCGCTGGGCATAACCCTTTCAGAGCTTGCCCATCAGATCAGGTCAGCCTTTTATGGAGCTGAGGCGTTGCGTCTCCAGAGGGGTGTTGATGAGGTCAAGGTGATGGTAAGGTATCCTGAACAGGAAAGAAGAAGACTTGAAAGCCTCCTTGATATGCACATCAGGACCCCTGATGGCAGAGAAATACCCTTTTCCGAGGTTGCCTCCCTTAAAAAGACACGCAGTTATGTGACCATTACAAGAAGGAACAGAAAGCGGATTGTCACCGTAAGTGCCGAGGTTGACGAAAACATCATGAATGCCAATGAGCTCAGAAAGGAGATGGTAAAAAGGGTGCTCCCCAGGCTTAAGGAACGATATCCTGACCTGAGATTTAGTCTTGCTGGAGAGGGCAAGGAGCAGAAAGAGTCACTTTCCGATGTAATCAGGGGCTTTCTGCTTGCCCTTGTCCTTATTTACACCCTTATTGCCATCCCCCTTCGTTCTTTCGGTCAGCCTATAGTAATTATGTCCGCCATTCCCTTTGGAATTATCGGTGCAATCTTTGGACACATGCTGATGGGAATGAACCTTAGTATAATGAGCCTTTTTGGTGTGGTTGGTCTTTCAGGTGTTGTTGTGAATGATTCCCTGATTCTCTTTGCAGAGATTAACAGGCTCAAACAGGAGGGTCTTGACACCCTATCAGCCATAATAAAGGGAACCTCTGTCAGGTTCAGACCTGTTATACTTACCACCCTTACCACCTTTGCAGGACTTATTCCGATAATCAGCGAAAGAAGCGTTCAGGCAAAGTTCCT
>CAZIIE010000088.1:0-6250 GCA_964539375.1 uncultured Nitrospirota bacterium
TTGACATTCAAAAGTCAATAGAGGAAGGCAGATTCAGAGAGGACCTGTTTTACAGAATAGGTGTGGTAACCATTAAGTTACCCCCTTTGAGGGAAAGAGGAGAGGATATCCTTCTTCTTGCAAACCTCTTTCTCAGCAGGTTCTCCAGGGAGCTTGGTAAAAACATAAAGGGCTTCAGCCTTGAGGCACAGCACGCAATGAAGGAATACGACTGGCCAGGAAATGTAAGAGAGCTTGAAAATCGTATACAACGGGCAATACTGCTAACCAACAAGTCAGTGCTTGATGCCACAGACCTTGGTCTCCGATCAGATGACAGTAAAGCTATTTCTTCTCAGAACTACAGTGGACTGACCCTGAAAGAGGTAAGGGAGCTTATTGAAAAGGACGTGATCCTTGCCTGCCTTGACAGGCATCAATGGAACATACTAAATGCTGCAAAAGAGCTTGGCATAAGCCGCCCAACCCTTTATGAGCTCTTGAGAAAGTATCATATCAGGGTTTGATAGCCTTCTCAAGAGCCTCCACCACCAGGGGGTCATACACGGTGCCAGCCTGTGCCTTAATCTGCCTTAGTGCCTCATCCTTCGTTACAGCCTTTCTGTAAGGTCTCTCTGATATCATGGCACAGAAGGAATCCACCACTGCAAGAACCCTTGAAAGAAAGGGTATCTCTTCACCCTTAAGTCCATCCGGATAGCCTGTTCCATCGTAATGTTCGTGGTGATGAAGGATTGCCCTTTTTACTTCACCGGAATGTTCAAAGTTGTTAAGCAGACTGACTGTTGTGAAGGGATGAATTCTGAGGCTTCTCCTCTCTGAGGGCTGTATCTCTTTCTTTCTCAATACACTCTCATCAACAGTGATAAGTCCAAGGTCGTAGAACATGGACACATAGACACCTATGCTTTTCTGTTCCTCCGTGGCCTTTAATATTTCAAGCAGTCTCATCATAAGGTCTGGCAGAAGGGGCTGTCGTTTGTGGTATTTTTTCTGGATAAAAACGAGGTTTTCAAGGGTGGTCATGAAGTGGCGCACCTCATCCTCTGAAAGGCTCTCAGAATACAACCTCTTAAGAAAGTTTGAAATCCTGTTTGACAGTTCCCGAGCAATGTAAAGGTCTATCCTGTTAAAGGGCTCCTGGCTCTTTTTATTGTTAAGGTTAAGAACACCAACCACCCTGTCATCAATCTTTACGGGTATTGAGAGCAGAGACTTTGTGTTGTACTGGGGAATGTTGGTCCTGGAAAATCTTGGGTCCCTTTCTATGTCTTCTATTAAAAGGGGCTTGCCCTCAAGGGCAACCCAGCCTGCTATCCTGTCGCCAGGCCTCAATCTTGTTCTCTTCACCACATCCTCACTCAAACCAAGGGCACCTCTTATTACAAGGTCTCCTGTGAGCTCATCGCTCAACATTATTGAACAGATATTGACATCAAGCACCTCGGAGACAAGCTCAATAAACCTGTTAAGACAGGAGTCAACTATTGCATTTACCCTGTTTCTTGAACTATCAGGTATCCTGATGGTTATACTGAAGCCCTCCTGGGAATTATTTATCTCAAATCTCCACCTGTGGGCATCGGCTATCCTCTTTGCGATATAAAATTTAAGCTGCTCTTCAGGGAGGTTACTTACAATCGCTGACCTCATCTTTTCATTTAATGAAACCGCCTCATCAGGTAACCTGTGTGCAAGGGAGATGGAAATATCAACAAAGTCATTCTTTTCCACAGAAATCAAAATTGTATCATTCATTACCAGGTATTCTGAAAGCCACTCAATAAGATTGACAAATAACTGGGTAAGCCTTACCCTGTCGGCCACCACTGTGGGGATACCATTTGAAGAAAGCACTTCCAGGCGAACATTTTTTTCACGAAGAACCTTTGAAATAAGACCAGAATCTTTCACTTCATTGATTACACTCTGAAGATCTATAATCCTTTTATCAATGAGTTTTAGCTCATCTTCAAGACGGAGGAAGTTAAGGAGATTCTCAACTATGGTGATTAATTTATCGGTCTCCTTTGATATAATCTCATAAAACTCCATCCGCTCCGGTGGTGTTACATCCTTTGTTTCCTTTAAATAATAAATTGAGCCCTTTATAGAATTAAGAGGTGTTCTCAGCTCATGGGATATTCTGGTTATGAACTCGGTCTTGACAAGGTCACTTTCTATCAGCTTTTTGTTAAGTTCCTCAAGCTCCTCTGCCTTTGCATTTAGCTTCTTTATAAGCATTGCATTTTCTATGGCAATGGCTGCCTGGTTTGAAACCACCCTGATAAACCACAGGTCCTCCTCATTGAAGGGCTCACCACTTTTTTTATCGTTTATGTTAATAACCCCAAGCACCCTGTTTTTGCTGATAATCGGAGCACAAATAAAGGAGCTGGTCCTGTAATGCCCCTTGAGCATTGAATGATACCTCTTTTCCTTTGTTATGTCCTTTACTAAAAGGGGCTTCTTCGTCTTTGCAACATGGCCAGCAATCCCTTCACCAATCTTCACCTTATAGCTTCTAACAAATGCTATATCTATACCTCTGGCAGCGTATATGTATAACTCATCTTTCGGGTCAACAAGCATAATGGAGCCCTTTTCTGCATCGGTATAATTCATGGCGAGCTCTAACATCAAATTAACAATGGTACTGAGGTGGTCAGTGAGGAGATTTGATGAGGATATCTCCTGAAGTATGGCAAGCTTTCTTTTGATATCAGAGGAATTTTCGTTAATAGTAGCCACTTCTGACATATATTTAACCCTCAAAAATCTGTTTTAATCATAAAAAGCAAAAAGTATGCCTGATTTTTTAGGTTGATTTTTTTCTTTATTTTCAAGAGGTTTTCAATCAGTGGAAGAAGATAGATTTAAAGTGTAAAATTTTTTTACAGATACCAGATGCGATTCCTGTCCTCTGAGTCATTATTGTTTCCCTTTGAACCATCCTCACCAGAAGGACTCCAGACAACGGTCCTGTCCTTTCCAGAGGTCTTTGCCATGTAAAGTGCCCTGTCAGCACACCTGATAAGGTTCTCTATAGTCCTGTCACACTCTGGGTACATGGCAATGCCTGTGCTTATGGTTATCTCCCTTTTCGGAAAATGCTTCCACTGTCTCACAAGGAGCTTTTTCACATTGTTTCTTACCCTCTCGCTGACATTAAAGGCCTCTTCCTTGGAGGTAAGAGGCATGATAATGGCAAACTCCTCACCACCATAACGGGCTATTATGTCGTTCGTTCTTACAGTGCCAGAAATAATAGAGCTTATCTCTTTAAGAAGAAGGTCCCCTGCAAGATGACCCTCGGTATCGTTAAAAAGCTTAAAGTCGTCTATATCAAGGATGGCAAGGGAGAAGACCAGATTGTATCTCTTTGCCCTTGTAAACTCCTCCTCAAGCCTCACATCAAAAAACCGTCTGTTGTAAAGACCTGTTAGAGGGTCCTTTATTGAGAGCTCTCTCATCTTTTCAGAGGCCCTGTAGTACTGGGATAGCTTCATCAAAAGGGAGATAAACAGGGAAAACTGGGTTACAACCGAGAGGTCATCCTGGGTAAAGGGTGTTCCTGTGATTTTATCTGAAAGATTTAAAACACCAATCTTCTCATCAGCAATCCTCAGAGGCACACTCATACAGGTGAAGGTCTTGAAATGGGATTTTGGCACAACGGAAAACTCCTTAAGCCCCTGTTCTGAATCAATTAGCACAGGGGTGCCCTTCTCAAAAACCATACCAGCAATACCCTGACCCTGCTCAAGGGCAATATCCTCCATCAGGACCCTGTTGATACCCTTTACTGCCACCACCTTAAGCCTTTTCTGCTCATCAGGCACCATGAGGGAGCATTTCTCTGCACCTGCAATCACAGAGGCCTCTTCCACAATCTTCTGATAGAGGCTTGGAGGGTCTTTAAAATAAAAATAAAGCTGCGAGGCCTTAAGAGAAAGCAGGGTTGAAAAATCAAGCTTTCTTTTGTATTCCTCGTTAAGTCTCTGGGTGCCGCATATAAAGGATGCAAGCTTACAGAGTTCCTTTACCGAATCCTGGGCCTGTTTATTCAAAAGGCTGTTAAATATGCCTAAAAAACCAAAAAAGCCTATCCTTGATGCCACTGGAAATAAATAAAGGGATATTATATCCTCTGGAAAGCCTGCATGCCAGAGCTCATGGCTGTCAAGCACACTGACAGGCTGAAGGGATTCCTTTAGACGAAGGACAAGGGGATTTGTTTCTTTTAGAAACACTTTTTCAAGGCTTTCCTTTTTCCTTCCACCTACTATTTCGGGATAAAACTCACCGTTACGCTTAAGATAAAGGGCTGCAGTATCAACATTAAACAGAAAAAGCACTGTCTCAAGCATGCTACTGTATATCTGCTGCCTTGAGGATGTAAGGGTGAGCTCACCAAGTATATTGACAATGGTCTTTGACCACTGATACCTCTTGAAGAGGTCATCCCTTTCGTAACCACCAACGATTATATTGTCAACAATGGTTGCAATGTTTTCCTCAAGGGAGGGAACCCTCTGTCTGTCGATAAGGGTTATCCTGCTCTTCCATTGCTCAAGTCCTATCTTCTGTAGCCCCAACCGTTCAGCCTCCTCATGGTAAAACTCCTCAAACTCCTGCACATCAGTGTAAAAGGCCTCAGCCAGCACAACCACAGAGGCCTCCTTGTACTGGATGGGGATAAAGATATGATGCTGCCTGAAGGGTCCTATCACCGTATAGGGTACCCTTCTCTGGAGGGTTACCTTGAGGTTATTTTCAATAAACTCTCTGTACTGCTCGTCAGCCTTCCTGACAGTCTTCAAATAGGCTATAAGGGGCTCATCTGTAAGGGATGAATAAACCGTGTGTCCCCTGTCATCAAAGATATAAAACCTTAACCCTGAGACCTCTGAAAGGGCATGAAGGGTGCGTGACAGGGTCTTGATGTCAAGGCTATAGGTGTCCATATAGAATATAAATAGCAATTTTTATACCAGAAACATAACTATCTGAAATATTTCCAAAAAAATTCTGCTTTCTGCCAGCTATCACAAAAAGTGTAAAGTTTTCCGACACTAAAGTGTAAAATTTTTTTACACTCCTTTTTATCTTCATCCTGAAGTGCCTGAGGATACCCCTGGTTTTGACAACAGGGGAAGGCCTTTAGCTGTGTCAATTCACCCAGTTGTGTGATATAATCAAGAAGGTAGCCATTATGTCAGTCAATCAAGGTTACAGGAGGTGCCCATGGCAGCAGAGGAAATAATGAAGAAATACAGGAACTTTGTAAATGATTATAACAGTGGTCTATCAAGAGAAAGCCTCTGCAGTAAGTACTCAATTAAAGATGAAGATTTTGAAGCCTTTTTAGCCTTTCTTAAGAGAAAGGGTTACAGGCTTTCAAGAAATCCTCAAAAGGAGTTCACCACTGCCCACGAGATAGACTTTGAGGTCTTCGGCGACGATATGCAGTTTGTTGTCATAGAGCTTGACCCTGGCGAAAGTGTGATAGCCGAGGCAGGGGCAATGATGTTCATGGAGGACTTCATAGAGATGAACACCATCTTTGGTGATGGCTCTCAGGAGTCGGAGTCGTTGATTGGAAAGCTATTTGGTGCTGGAAAGAGGATACTTACTGGAGAAAGCCTTTTTATGACCGCCTTCACCAACCGTGGAAGCATAAAACAGCATGTTGCCTTCGGGGCACCCTACCCTGGCAAAATAATACCCTTTGACCTGAAGGAGCATGGTGGTGAGATAATCTGTCAGAAGGATGGTTTTCTCTGCGCTGCTAAGGGTATATCTATAGGCATAGCCTTTCAGCGACGTCTTGGAGTGGGCTTTTTTGGTGGAGAGGGCTTTATACTTCAGAGGATAACCGGTGATGGCTATGCCTTTGTGCATGCCGGAGGTGCAATAATGGAAAAGGAGCTTGCCTCTGGCGAGGTTCTCAGGGTTGATACGGGCTGCCTTGTGGCCTTTGAAAATACTGTAGATTATGATGTTGAACTGGTCAGGGGGATAAAGAGCGCACTCTTTGGTGGTGAGGGGCTTTTCTTTGCAACCCTGAGGGGACCTGGAAGGGTATGGCTTCAGTCTCTGCCCTTTAGCCGTCTGGCTGACAGGATTTATGAGGCAGCACCTAAAACAGGCTCCAAGCGGGTAGGAGAGGGCTCCATACTTGGTGGCCTTGGAGACCTGCTAAATGATGACAACAGGGTATAAAATGGTCAAGGGTTTACTGACTCTT
>CAZIIE010000089.1:0-6250 GCA_964539375.1 uncultured Nitrospirota bacterium
ATGTGGCTGGTGCAACGGTGTACAAGGCAATGGCAGGTTATGGGCCTCACAGGAGGTTCAGGAAAATGAAGTTTCTGACCCGTGGCGGAGAGCTTCCTGTGCAGATAACCGTGGTGGATAGAGAGGAAAAGATAAAGGAGATACTCCCTGTGCTTGATGAGATGGTGAAGGAGGGGATTGTCCTTATCTCCGATGTGGAGGTGATAAAATACTCCCACGGTCAGTCTGAGACCGAGATAATGTAGATGATGATTTTGGACAGTCAAAGAGATGCAGAGGTTGATGAAAGAGAAACCCTTTCTGCAGAGGAAATTGCATTAGAGATAAAGAGGGTCTTTGAAGAGATAAGCCCACTGATTGAGTCCTTTACCTCACTGGTCTGTCCAACCTGTATGAATGTCTGCTGCCGTCATAAACACTCTCTGTATGATGAGGAAGACAGGCTCTTCTTGAATGCCCTTGGTGTAGGGGCTGAAAACAACCTGAACCTTGACCCTGAAGGACCCTGTGAGTTTTTAAAGGAGACGGGCTGTGTGAGGCCAAGGTGGTTGCGCCCTTTCCGTTGCACCTGGTATTTCTGTGAAGGACTTCTTAAGTACATGCCTGAGGCCTCAGGCAAAAGATACAGGGAGATGGTGAAAAAGCTGAATGACCTTATTGAGTTAAGGAAGAAGCTTCTTTCCATAAAGAAAGCCCCTCTGTAACACTACATAAGACCTACCATTTTCAACTGCTTTCAGTGCCTTTAATAACCTTCAAGGGTGAAGCTTGAAAACACCACTGGCCAGAGGCCGATGACGAGAAAGCAGAGTGCTGTCAGGAGGGAAAGAAGGGTTGAGCCCTTTATGAACCCTTCAATAGGGGCGGGGTCAGAGAACCTGTGTTTTACTGCCTGATAAATGCCCACAAGGATGGATGTCACAGTTGATAAAAAGAGGCTGACATAGAGGGGATAACCCACATAGTGAAAGTCTGACTGTAGGATGTCAAAGGGACAGTGATGTGTGGGGAGTTCGTAAAAATAAAGGGATATAAAGGAGACCACTGAAATAAGGGCTGTAAAGAAAAAAATGATACCGGAAAGGCTAAAAAGATATCTAACGAAGGTGACAGGTCTTTTGATATTTACTATCCCCAATATAAAGAACACTATTGATGATAACGCAAGCATGGTCTCGGAAACCCTGACAGGAACACCGCTCAGGGTTGCTGCAAGGCCCTTTCCAGAGGCAGAAAAGAGAGAGCCGCAGCAGGATGTGATAACTGCAGGGTTTAGTCCGAGAAAGTAGCTGAATTCCAGATAGGTCTCAGCAGCAAAAAGGGGAAACATAAGGAGAAGCAGGGCTGATTTCGGTTTTGTCAGGGGATAATCAGGATAGCGCTGGTCTGCCCAATTAAGTCCGACCCAGATGGCAGAAAGAAACATATTTGTCACCTTTAGATAAAGCACATACCATCCCGATGGGTTTACATTGAGCACTCCTGTTGCGCACATGGCACCAATGAACTGGGTGTGGAGGCTGTCAACAGTGTAGACAAAAAGGAGGGTTGATACCATCTGGTAGACAAGCACATAGCTTATAATGGTTGAGGTCAGATAGGTCTTTCTTTCAAGCTCAAGCTGGAGCTCCGAGCTACTATTGATATCCCATTGGCGGAGTATCCTTATAGATATAAGGCTTCCATAAAGGAGCATGGTCAGAACAACCATTGAGCCCAGCAAAACAGCTATAATGCCAGGGTGAAAAATCATTGTCCTATAATCTCCCCATCCCTTATCTCATAGACCCTGTCAACCAGTTCGCTTTCAAAAACAAGGGGGTCATGGGTTGCTATCAGTATGGTTTTCCCCTCTGACTTAAGGTTTTTCAGTATCCTGAGAAGTTCCACCGAGAGTTTACTGTCAAGATGTGCTGTTGGTTCATCAGCAACTATAACTTCAGGGTCGTTTACCAGTGCCCTTGCAATTGCAACCCTCTGCTGCTCCCCGCCTGAGAGGCGTTCAACAGGGAAGGACTCCCTGTGAAGCAGAGAGAGCTTTTCCATAAGCCTTTTCACCCGCTCTTTCATCTCAGAGGGTTTGTATGATGTGGGATAAAGGGGAAGAAGGATGTTTTCCCTTACCGAGATTCCACTTATCAGGTTGAACTGCTGAAAGATAAAGCCAAAGGTGTTACGTCTTATCTCGGTAAGAAAACGCTCGGGCAGTTTTGCCACATCCCTTCCCTTGAGGATTATCCTGCCAGAGGTTGGCCTTCCCATACAGCCGATAAGACCGAGAAGGGTTGTTTTCCCCGAGCCGCTTGGCCCTTTCAAAACCACCACCTCCGATGGATAGACCTCAAGGGAAACATCCCTTACAGGCCATATCTCATTGGGCCTGCCACGATTAAAACACTTGCTCACCCCTTCAACTTTTATTAGATGGTTCATTTAAGAAACCTCATAAGTTTAAAATTCCAATCTCTAAATTCTAAATACTAAACAAATTCAAAATTTCAATTCTCCAATTTTAGAATTTAGAAATTAGTGCTTAGTATTTTTTAATTTCATCCTCTCATCACACTATCTGGGTCTGTGATTGCTGCCTTCCAGGAGGGTATAAGGGTTGCTGCTGTGTAGGGTATCACCGTAAGCATAAAGAGCACAAAGCACTGGTACATATCCACAAAGGGCTTCAGCCTGAACTGGGGAAATAGCACTGACCACCCTTTGAGGGCAGGCTCAAATAGCACCGCACCAAGGTAAAAGACATGAATATAGGCTAACAGTATCCCTGTTAAATAGGAAAAGAGTGATACGGCTGTACCCTCCCAGAACTTAAGCAGCAGGACATCCGATGTCTCCCATCCAATAGCCTTCAGTATTCCTATCTCCTGTCTTTCCTCGGCACTCAATCCTGTAGCCTTGTCCCAGGCAAGTATGACAAAGGCAAGCACCACACCGAGGAACATGGTAAGCATCATTCCGCCCCTCCAGTTAAAGAGGGAGTCATAGGTTCTCAAAATCTCATCCCTTGTGATTGGTCTTGTATCAGGGTATAGCTCTTTGACCTTTCTTGCGATGTTGCTGACCTCTTCAGGATTAAAGACCTCCACAGTTATGTCGGTGGCATAAGCCTCGGGAAAGCCAAAGAGTCTCATGAAGTCATCCCTGCCAATCAGCACCAGGTCATTGGTTAAAAGCTGGGAACTCTTTTTGAAGATTCCTTTTACACGGAGGCTCATCACTTTTCCTGTCAGGTCCTTAAGAAATAGCTGGTCACCAATCTGCAAAAACCTTCTGTCAGCAATCCCCCATCCTATTAGACAGACACCCCTTTCCTCTGGCGAGGGAGCCTTTCCTGAGATAAGCTCACCTTCTTTAATGTTTGAGTCAAGGGTCATAACTGTCAGGTTTGCCCCTGTGAGGGGGTCATAGTAATATCCCCAGTATCTCGGCCTGACCCTTCCAACACCAGGGAGGGCCTTGATCTCCTTTATCCGCTCAAGGGGTATAAGGGCATGGCGACCTGCCTGAATTCGCTGAACTATCAGCTGTGGAGCATCCTCAAGCACCAGAAGGGCCTCCCTTTTAAAGGCATGGGTAAGAAATACTATGGAGGCAATAACAAAGGTCACCATGGAAAAGACCGAGACAATTGCAAGATTTTTAAACCTCCTCCTGAGCATGGAGGTAAGGGCATACTCAAGTATCTTCAGGTGCTTTATCATCCTCTTTCCCTCCCATAGGGTGGAATGATGAGAGAGCCAGCTGGAAAGTGTTCAACCGAGCAGGGGAAGTCCTGAAAGGGTGAAAACCAGTCAGCCTGGGAGGGATGCCTTGTGTACCTTGCCTCTGTCCATACAGAGAGGTCGGTGAGGCAGAGCTGGGCTGAAAGGCTTTTAAGCATCCTGAGCTCTGCCTCAGACCTCTTAAGACTGAACAGGCTGTAAAGCAAAAGGGCGGTGATAATCACCAGCTCTACAAGAAGCACTGATAGAAAAAGCAGGGCCTTCTTCATCCGATACTAACAGCCCTTCATTGGCATCTTCATCTTTTTCATCTTCATCTTCATCATGCCCATCGGGATGTCTGAAGGGGTTACATCTTTGAATTGAACCATCTTTTTGCCCTTATGGTCCTTCATGAAGGTCTCTGCCTGAGTCTTCCCCTTTACTGGCACAAGCTCCACACCCATCGGGCCATAGACATCGCTACCAAGGATGAAGTAAACATCAGGGTCGGTTGCCTTTACCTGCTGGGTGGTATAGTATTCGGTCACATAGATGGCGGAGATGTCATCGGTGGTTTTTTTTGAGCCGTATTTTTTCATGTTGAAATAGAACCTGAACATATCCTTTGGCCCATCAAAGGCTGCATAGGAGCCGTCTTTAAAGACAATCTCTGCAGTCCACTTTGGATACATGGCTGCCTTCATTCCACAAACAGGGCAGCGGTCCTTCATTGAAGGCTTTATAAAGTCCTGACCGAAGGCTGTAAATGCAAAAATTACAATTGTGGCTAATACAATAACTGTAACTCTATAAAGAGCTTTCATGATAGAGTCCTCCTGTAAAGGGATATAAATAGGGTAAGACCCTACTTGTAAAAGGGCAGGTTGTTTTACTGACTAAAGGGTCTCAGGAGGATGAAAAAACTGGTTGGTGTTTATGGGGAGGAAGAAGACTGTTTTTAAAAGGGGCAGTAAAGCCATTAAAAGGGGAACCAAAGGCATACTGACAGTAGGAATCAAAAAGGTAAAGAGGCTGATGCTACCCTGTTCTTTCCTTTCACACACATCTATTGTGATAGAAGGCTGTGCATGGCCTGCTGACTCCAGCATATACTGCCTTTCAGCCTGACTGTGTCCTGTTAGAAATAAAGGAAGCAGACACTGTAGAACCAGTGTCAGACATAAAAGCATAAGCAATGTTCTTTTTTTCCTCTTCATTCCTCTTTAAGCCTTCCCTTTGACATCCTGAATACTCGTTCTGTCTGACGGGCAAGCTCAGAGCTATGGGTTACCATTATGAAGGTTATATCCTTTTCCCTGTTCATCCTTTTAAAAAGCTCCATAACCTCTGCCTCGGTATCCTCATCAAGATCTCCGGTGGGCTCATCGGCAAGAATTATATCAGGGTTATTTATAAAGGCCCTTGCGATGGCTGCACGGCGCTGCTGACCACCACTTAGATGGGCAGGATAGGAGTTTGCCTTGTCCTTTATCCCCATCATTTCAAGCAGCTCAATGGCAAAATCAACCTTTTCCTCTGAGTAGTCCTTCCCAAAGGTGGTGGGAAGGAGGACATTTTCAAGGATTGTGAGGGTTGAGATAAGGCTTGAAAACTGGTAGATAAAATTTAGCTTCCTGTTACGAAACTCGGAGAGTTCATCATCTCCCAGTGCCCAGATATCGGTGTCATCAATAAGCACAGTGCCTGTGTCAGGCCTTGTGAGCCCTCCAATCAGGCTTAAAAGGGTGGTTTTACCACTGCCTGAGTGGCCAAGGATGGAGACGAACTCCCCCTTTTTAATGTTCAGACTTACATTGTCCACTGCAACTATCTCATCGCCGCCCACATAATACCGTTTTGAGATGTCCTTTACATCAATCATCTTCTATGAAAGGCCTCCTTTTTCTTTGATCTTCTTTAAAAGTTCATCGGCAAATCTCTGGTGTAGCTTGCTTAATGTCTGATACTCTCTCTGGGCCTTCTTGATGTCTCCAGCATCAAGATAGGCAAGCCCTAAGTTTAGATGGGCAGTAGCATAACTTGGTCTTAACTGAACTGCCTTCTCAAGGGCACTTATACGCTCCTTAAGCATACCAAGGCGACTGTAGGAGTAGGCAAGATTGTTATAGGCCACCGCATATGTAGGCATCAGCTTTACACAATTCTTAAAAGCCTCAACCGCCTCCCTGTATTTGCCAAGCCTGTTGTAGGCAGTGCCCATCCTGAAATAGGCATAACCCATCTTCGGGTCAAGCTCCACTACCTTCTTCAGTGCCTCAATCTCCTGCTCATAAAGGGATGCCCTGTCGTAAAGGTCTGACAGGTGGTACCATATCTTTGGATTATTCGGGTCCTTTTCAAGTTGTTTTTTTACCTGCACGAACACACTGGTTGTATTGTAGGGGTTTACAGCTGAGGGGAGTTCCTTTTTTTCTGTCTTTGCCTCCTCCTTCTTCTTTGAACAACCCACAATGAGCAAACAGCCCATCAGTATTACCAGTAAAACCTTTTTCATCTTACCCCCTAACGGAAGA
>CAZIIE010000090.1:0-6162 GCA_964539375.1 uncultured Nitrospirota bacterium
TTTAAGGGGAATGAAGGTGGTGTTCATTATATCGTAGTAGATTTCGTCAAATCTGTCTTTCAGCAGTAGATTTATCCTCTCTTTATTTCCCCTTTTAAGTGCAGGAATGAGCTGATTTTCCACAGTATCTTTATATTGATTCCAGATGGTCATGGACCTGAAAAGGGGCTTTTCAATACTGTCTAAATGACCTTTTATGTGACAGGAATAACATGACCTTTGGGTAGAATTTTCTGAAAAATAACCTCTCAGAGTGCTATAAAGTGTATCTGTTCTTTGTACTATCTGGTTCAGACTTTCTAATTCGGTTTCATCATAACCAATAGCCTGAGAATAGGCAAGAGACCTTATTAGATTTACATTCATCCTTATGCGAGCGATATCGTCAATGGCATTTCTTGTCATATCAATCCCTTTATAAAGGGACCCACCAACCTTTACCCTCTGAAAGGCCCACTGCCCTGGTATTATGCCAAGAAAAATAAAGGATATAATAAGACCAAAAATAAAGGTAAACTTTCTCCTTATAGAGAGGTTATAAAACCAGTTTATCATCTATTGCCTCCCCTTTAACATATTCTTTTATCTTAATCGGAAAAAAAAGTAAAAACTTTAGAAATTGAGACACTATGGGGCATTGCCTGAAGGGGTAGAATACTTAGCATTGGGCTTGATGTTGAGCCTGACAGGGTGATGCAGTCTATACTGGCTGGAAAGAAGGAGGAAATTTTGGTTTAAATTCACAATGTGAAAATGCAGTCACAATCACAAAGAAGAAAACCAAACCTTTATAAAAATAAAAAGCCCCACAAATCCTTAGGGGCTTTGATTTTCTCTGGTGAGCCGCGAGGGATTCGAACCCCCGACCCGCTGATTAAGAGTCAGCTGCTCTACCAACTGAGCTAGCGGCCCACTTTTAAATCGTTTGAACCGTTTGAACCGTTCAAACTGTTTGAACGGTTTTTGGTGCGCCTGAGAGGATTCGAACCCCCGACCTGAGGTTCCGGAGACCTCCGCTCTATCCAACTGAGCTACAGGCGCGCAAAATAATAATAGTTAAAAATTGGCTTTCCTGTCAAGTTTTTAAGAATTCTAATATCCTTTCCTGCTCCTGAAGGCTTTCCACCACAAGGTCTGCGTCGGTTTTTTTCAGTTCATCATAGCTGTAAGGGCCTGTTGAGACAGCGATACATTTTGCACCGTGTATCTTTGCACACTCAACATCCCTCGGGGTATCCCCTATTACAACACACTGTTTATAGCTGATGTTTATACCCTTTCTGTTTAACCTTTTCACTGCGATGGGAAGGAGCCTGTTTCTGTCTTCGTGGTCACTTCCATAGGCACCATCAATAAAAAATCTGTTAAGTCCGAAGGCACCGAGTTTTATATGAGCACCCTCTTTGATATTCCCTGTTAGAAGACCTGATGGGATAGCCTTTTTATGCACCAGTTGAAGAAATTCCCTTACCCCTGGTTTGAGTTTTTTCCTCGGGTTATCTATCTCCTCTTTTAGATAGTCTATATATCTTAAAGTAAGCTCCTGTAAGGCACCATCGGAGCTGCCAATACCGTGGGCCTGAAGAGCCTCTTTCATTATCTGGATGTCTGTTTTACCTGCCATGCTTATACCTTTAAAACCATCAGGTATTGAAAACAGAGATTGAAAGGCCCTGTTCAGTGCCCTGGTGCCAGCCTCACCAGACTCAAGAAGGGTGCCGTCTATGTCAAAAAGGAGAACCAGAGCCTTACCTCCTTTCCCACAGTCTTGGGTCAAGGGCATCCCTCAGTCCTTCGCCAAAGAGATTGTAAGAAAGCACCGTTATGAGTATTGCAAGACCTGGAAATACCGACAGCCACCAGGCAATCTCAATGTTTGCCTGCCCTGCCTTTAGAATGTTTCCCCAGCTTGGTCTTGGAGGCTGAACTCCAAGGCCAAGAAAACTCAGTGCTGATTCAAGCAAGACAGCCGAGGCAACACCAAGCACTGCGTTTACAATAACCGGTGCAAGGCTGTTAGGAAGCATATGACGAAAGATTATCCTTCTGTCTGAGGCACCTATTGCCCTGGCCGCAAGCACGAACTCCCTGTTTTTGAGACTGAGAAACTCTGCCCTCACAAGCCTTGCAACACCCATCCATGATGTGAGTCCGATAACTATCATTATATTCCAGATGCTCGGTCCCACAAAGGCTATTACCGACAGGATAAGAAAAAAGGAAGGGATTGATAGCATGACATCAACAAAGCGCATGATTATCCTGTCTGTTATTCCACCGTAGTAGCCTGCGATAGCACCAAGAATAATACCAATAACTGTTGAGAGACCTACCGCCACAAACCCAACTGATAGTGATACCCAGGAACCATAAAGCATACGGCTTAAGACATCACGCCCTATGTCATCGGTGCCAAGGGGATGAAGCCTGCTCGGGGGCTCAAGTATGTGATATCGGTCAATGTAGTCAGGAGGGTAGGGGGCAATAAAAGGTGCAAGAAGGGCAACTGCAAAAAGTGCTATAACCATCAACGCTCCGGAAAGGGCTAACCTGTTGTGTTTCAGTCTTTCCAAAATGACTGACCACATACTTTTACTGCCTCCTTATTCTTGGGTCAACAAGGGCATAGCACAGGTCTGCAAGCATATTGCCAACAAGGGTGAGGAAGGCACCTATTGTTAGCAGTCCCATGATAAGTGGATAATCACGCTGCATTACTGAAAGCCAGAATAACCTTCCCATTCCAGGTATGCTGAAGATCTGTTCAAAGATAACACTTCCACCGATGAGGCCTGGCACTGAGAGACCGAGTATGGTGATAATGGGTAAAAGGGCATTTCTCAGGGCATGGCGGTAAATTACCTTGCTTTCCGGGAGACCCTTTGCCCTTGCTGTAACAATATAGTCCTGTCTTATAACCTCCAGCATGCTGCTTCTCATGTATCTTGAAATA
This sequence comes from uncultured Nitrospirota bacterium, assembly GCA_964539375.1. Taxonomy (GTDB): domain Bacteria; phylum Nitrospirota; class Thermodesulfovibrionia; order Thermodesulfovibrionales; family JdFR-85; genus JAADIE01. The sequence continues at coordinate 2,954 of CAZIIE010000090.1, forward strand.
CCTGCTATACCACCAAAGGCCGATACAAAAACGGGCAGTATGAGATGTTTACCCATATCAAGCACCTTGCCAAAAAGTGAAAGGGAACCGTAGTTTAACGATTTAATTCCACTTATCGGCAGCAGGTGAAGCTTTACACCAAAAAACATCATAAGCAGAAGGGCTAACCAGAAGGCCGGCATTGCAAAACCAACAAAGACCACCACAGTGGTAATCTTATCATAAAGGGAGTATTGTCGGGTTGCAGAGGTAATGCCCACAGGAATGGCTATAAGAAATATGAGTAGCATGCTAAGAACATTGATTAACAGGGTGATAGGTATTCTTTCCTTTATCTTTTCCCAGACCGGTCTTCGGTCGGTTGAAAAGGATTCTCCAAAATCAAGCCTTACCACCCTCTTTAGCCAGAGCAGATACTGGACGATTACAGGCTTGTCAAGGCCATAGTATTTTTCAAGCCTCTCCCTTGCCTCAGGCGTTATTTTTGGATTAAGCTCTGTAAGCACATCGGTTGGTTTACCGGGGGCAAGGTGGAGTATAAAAAAGCTCAAAAGGGTAATGCCGAGCAGAGTAATGGAAAGCTCAATCACCCTTTTTGTTAGATAGGCAAACATCTATTCGGTCTGACCCTCGTTGATTATCCTGTAAGAGTAGGTTATCTTTGCAACTCCCTCAAGGGTAGCTTTTACCGAACAGTACTTCTGCATGGAAAGCTCTACAGACCTCTTAACCGCCTCTTCTGAGATGTCCAGGCCCTTTACTACATACTCAATATGAATATCTGTGAACTTTTTCGGGTGCTGGTCTGCCCTGGTGGCCTGTACCAGAATCTCAAAGTCGGTTACCTTCTGTCTTTTCTTCCTCAGGATTGAGATGACATCCATCCCGGTGCAGCCACCAAGCCCCATCAGAACCAGTTCTGTAGGTCTGGGGGCTGTATCATCACCACCAACCTCGGGGTCTCCATCCATAACCACCGAGTGTCCAGACATACCATCGGCAACAAACCTCATACCATCAACCAGTTTTACCCTTGTTTTCATAGAACCTCCCTTATGAGTGAAATTCTAAATTCTAACTTCGAAATCCTAAAAAATAAATTCTAATAAATCCTAAACTACAGGGTGTAGGACAAAGCTTGTAGGATGTAGTCTTTTTATTTTAATACCTACCTCAAATCTTCCCCTTACCGACCAATGCTGTTGTTTAGAATTTAGATATTAGTGCTTAGAAATTAAACTTATTATAGCCTGTTTAACCTGCTCAAGGCTAACCTGGGTATTTCTGCAGGGACCATAGGGCCTGATATTTGGAACACCAATTACGGGCATTGGATAGGTATCGGCTATTCCGCTTGAAAGGTCTCTTTCGCAGGCAACAGCCACGATGGCCTCAGGCCTTACCTCCTTTACAATTCTTCTGGCAAGGGTACCACCTGTGGCTACATGGAGGCTAAGGCCGTATGTGTCGGCTATCTCTATAAGGTCCTTTATCTCACATCTGCCACATCTCTTACATTTGTAAATGTCGTGGGTTATTCGGATGTCACACTGGTCTATCTGAATGCAATGGGGAAGAAGAACAAGGATTCGCTGTGCCCTTTTCCCCTCCTTCAGGACGAGCCTGTTGTTTAACCTGATGATAAGTGACTGAAGCCCCTCCCTTGAGTCCTTCTTGAAGGCACTGACAAGCATAAAAACAGGATAGAGTATTTTAAGGACAAAACCTCTAAGTATCCTGTAGGGTTCCAAGATGCTCACCCACCCTTATATCTTTTCCACTACCCTGAAGAAAGGACTTTATATCCATTGCCTTTTTGCCCTCAAGCTGTAGCTCCAGTATCCTGATGAGGCCTTCCCTCGTGGCAACAAGCAGGTTTGCTTTGTCTTTATAGACAATCTTTCCAGGCTCTCCTGAACCATCCTCAATATCTACCTTTTTTATCTTTAGCACCTTTCCCCTTAAATAGGTGTAGGCACCTGGCCAGGGCTGTACCCCTCGGATAAGGTTAAATATCTCAATGGCTGTTCTGTTCCAGTCAATCAGGCCATCGGTTTTCTTTAGTGGTGGTGCATAGGTGGGCTTCCCCATCTGGGGCTTTGGTTTTATCTCGCCTCTTCTGATTCCCTTGAGGGTTTGAACAAGCAGGTCTGCACCCTTTTCAGCAAGCCTCTCGGAGAGGGTGGAAGTGGTGTCATCCATAAGTATGGGTTCTTTTTTCTGTAAAAGTACAGGGCCTGTGTCAAGTCCTTCGTCCATGAGCATGGTCGTTATGCCTGTTTCCCTTTCCCCATTTATAATTGCCCACTGGATTGGTGCAGCCCCACGGTATCGGGGAAGAAGGGATGCGTGAAGATTTATACAGCCCTTTTCAGGTAGCTCAAGAATCTCGGGAGGTATAATCTTCCCGTAGGCCACCACTATTATGAACTCCGGAGAGATTGCTTTGAGTTTTTTTAAAAAATCCTCGTCCCTGATAGAGTTGGGCTGGACGACAGGAATCTTCCTTTCCTCTGAAAAGACCTTCACCGGTGGTGGAATCATCCTGTGACCCCTGCCACCAGATTTATCAGGCTGTGTTACAACAAGGACTATATCCTCCTGATGAAGGATAAGTCTTTTAAGAGATGGAATCGCAAAAGCTGGTGTGCCAAAGAAAACTATTGACATCTAATTAACTTGATTCCTTCAGGAGTTTTTTGTATCTTTTCCTGAAGAACTCCCTTTTTATCGGGCTGAGACGGTCAACGAAGAGTATGCCATTAAGGTGGTCTATCTCATGCTGTAGCGCCCTTGCAAGTAAACCATCTGCCTCAATCTCCACTGGGTTACCTTCCCTGTCAAGACCCCTTACAAAGACCCTCCCGTGCCTTTTTATGGTGCTAACATAGCCTGGAACACTGAGGCAGCCCTCTTCAGAGTCAATCCTTCCTTCGGCTTCTACTATTTCTGGATTGATAATCACTATAAGGGAGTCTTTGTTCTCCCTGCCGCTTGTATCAATTACTATCAATCTTTTTAACTCCCCCACCTGGTTGGCAGCGAGGCCTATGCCAGGAGCTGCATACATGGTTTCTATCATGTTGTCAATAAGTGTCTGAAGGTCACCGTTTATGTCAGTGACCTCAAGGGTTTTCTCTTTTAATATGGGGTCAGGGTATTTTTTTATCTCCAGTAAAGCCATTTTTTATTATAACATAATAATGGGG
>CAZIIE010000091.1:0-6130 GCA_964539375.1 uncultured Nitrospirota bacterium
CTACTTTATCAACTGTCCCATCTTGAATATGGGCATGTACATGGAGATTATGATAAAACCAACCGTTCCGCCAAGGAAGACCATCAGGAAGGGCTCTATCAGGGATGTTAAGGTGGAAACAGCTGCATCCACTTCATCATCATAAAAGTCAGCAATCTTTCCAAGCATAGCATCCAGAGCACCGGTTGATTCACCCACTGCAATCATGTGGTTAACCATGGGAGGGAATACCTTTGTCTTCATCAGGGGGTCAGAAATGGTTTTACCTTCGGAAACAGCCTGTCTCACTTCATATATTGCTCTCTCTATCACCTTGTTGCCTGCTGTCTTTGCAGTAATATCAAGTCCATCAAGTATGGGAACACCGCTACTGGTGAGGGTTCCAAGGGTTCGGGTAAATTTTGCTATTGCTGCCTTCTGTATAATGCTTCCAAAGACAGGTAAATTAAGCAACAACTTGTCTATGGCATACTTTCCTTTGTCGGTCTTCCTCATCTGGACAATCAGGACAGCCAGAAATATCAATGCACCCAGTATAATCAACCCACCGAAGCCACCTATAAAATTACTTATTGCAATGGTTATTCTTGTAGGAAGCGGCAGTGTTCCGCCAAGGGAGGAGTACATCTTTGTAAAGGTTGGGACAACGAATATCATGATTATTGCCACCACAACAACAGCCACAGTGGTTACCACCGCTGGATAAACCATTGCGCCCTTAACCTTCTTCTTCAGCTTCATTGACTTCTCAATATAGGAAGCAAGCCTTGCCAGAATGGTGTCAAGGATACCACCCGCCTCACCGGCAGCCACCATGTTTACATAAAGTTCGCTGAAGACATTGGGGTGTTTCCTGAGGGCATCAGCATAGGTAGAGCCTGCCTCAACATCAAGCTTTACCTGATTGATAACAGAAGCAAGCCTTTTGTTTTCAACCTGTGTTGACAGAATCTCAAGGGCCTGAACAAGGGGAAGACCTGCATCTATCATGGTGGCAAACTGTCTGGTAAATACGACTATGTCCTTGTCCTTGATGCCACCGAAGGGTAGGGAGAAACTCCTTGCCTTCTTTTTTTCCGTTATAGTGGTTGGCACAATGTTACGTTTTCTGAGCTGGGCTACAACCTCATCCTTGGATGCAGCCACAATTTCACCAGATTCAATCAGTCCTCTGGCATTTCTTCCAGACCATTGAAATACAGTGGCCACTTACCCCTCCTTGTTTTTCATGGAGAGCCTTTGCTCCCCCTTTTTAATAACCATTAAAACCTCCCTGGTTTCATACCGCTTCGGCTCTGCTGGGAAAGTCCGGGACCTTTCTGCAGCATATTTATCAGCTCCTCTGGCACTGGAGACCTGCCCAGGGCATCCTCATAGGAGATAAGTCCCCTTGTGTATAGCTCATATAAAGACTGGTTCATGGTCTGCATTCCGAACTTGGCCTGTCCGGTCTGCATCATTGAGTACAACTGATGAACCTTGTCTTCCCTTATAAGGTTCCTTATGGCAGGGTTTGGAACCAGTATCTCCACTGCAAGGACCCTGCCTCGGCCATCCTTGCGAGGTATAAGCTGCTGGGCTATAATGCCCTCAAGCACAAAGGAAAGCTGAACCCTAACCTGGTCCTGCTGATGGGGAGGGAAGACATCTATTATCCTGTTGATGGTCTGTACAGCCGAGTTGGTATGGAGGGTTGCCAGGGTAAGGTGACCTGTTTCTGAGACCCTCAGTGCAGCCTCTATGGTCTCCAGGTCCCTCATCTCACCGATAAGCACAACATCGGGGTCCTGCCTCAGGATATATCTGAGTGCATCGTGGAAAGAGGCTGTATCGGCTGTTACCTCCCTCTGATTTACCAGGCATTTTTTATGTGGGTGAAGATACTCTATCGGGTCTTCAATGGTTATGATGTGTTCCTCTCTCTCGGCGTTTATACGGTCTATCATGGCTGCCAGCGTGGTGGTCTTTCCCGAGCCTGTTGGGCCTGTTACAAGGATAAGCCCCCTTGGTTTTTTGACAAGCTCATTTACTATCTCGGGCAGACCAAGCTCCTGAAAGGTCTTGATTGTAAAGGGTATGGTTCTGAATGCACCTGCCACAGCACCTCTTTGCATGAAGATGTTAGCCCTGAAACGGCTTAGCCCCTTTACTCCAAAGGAAAGGTCAAGCTCGTTATTTTCCTCAAAGCGGTGTTTCTGGGCATCGGTAAGAATGCTGTAACAGAGGGCCTTTGTGTCTGCAGGTGTCAGAGGGGGGTGGTCTATTGGCCTTAGCTTTCCATCAATCCTCAACCGAGGTGGACTGCCTGTGGTGATATGAAGGTCTGAGGCATTCTGCTGAATCATCATCTTCAAAAAGTCATAAAGCGTTGCCATAGGTCCCAACTCCTGAAGTTATTTTTATAGAAAATCCTAATTTCTAAACTCTAAATTCTAAAATCCTAAATTTATTCTCTTCCTTAATGTTGTTTAGAGTTTAGAAATTCGCACTTAGAATTTCTACTACTCCCTGTCTTTCTCAGTCTCCCACTGATACCCTGAGAACCTCTTCAATACTGGTTATACCTTCTTTAACCTTGTTAAGTCCACTCCTTCTAAGGGTCTTCATGCCGAGCCTTATAGCTGACCTTTTAATCTCCTGTGATGAGGCTCCTTCAAGTATCAACTCCTTCAGCTCTTCCTTTATAGGCATAACCTCATAGAGGGCAACCCTTCCCTTGTAACCTGAATTATTGCAGGAGGGACAGCCCTTTCCCTTGAAAACCTTCAGGTCCTTGACCTCTTCCTCTGTAAAACCCACCTTCAGAAGACCCTCCTTTGGCACCTTTTCCTCAACCTTGCAGTTCGGGCATATCTTTCTTGCAAGCCTCTGGGCAAGTATTAAAACCACCGATGAGGATACAAGGAAGGGCTCTATTCCCATATTCAGCAGCCTTGTCACCGTGCTTGGAGCATCATTGGTATGAAGGGTGCTTAACACCATGTGGCCTGTAAGGGCTGCCTTTACAGCTATCTCTGCAGTCTCAAAGTCACGGATCTCACCGACCATTATGATATCGGGGTCCTGCCTGAGAAAGGACCTGAGGGCAGAGGCAAAGGTCAGGCCTATCTCCTCTCTGACCTGCACCTGATTTATACCATGAAAGTTGTACTCCACCGGGTCCTCAGCGGTCATAATGTTAATGCCTGGCTTGTTCAGATGGTTAAGGGCTGAGTACAGGGTGGTTGTTTTACCCGAGCCTGTTGGCCCTGTAACCAGAACCATACCATAGGGCTTTTCTATAGCCTCCATAAAGTCCTTAAGCTGGTCTTCCTCAAAGCCAAGCTTGGTCATATCTATCTGGAGGTTTGATTTATCAAGTATCCTTAAAACCGTCTTTTCACCAAAAAGGCAGGGAAGGGTGGAGACACGAAAGTCTATCTCTCTTTTTCTGCCAAGTTTGAGCTTTATCCTTCCATCCTGGGGGAGCCTCCTCTCGGCTATATCCAGTTTTGACATGATCTTTACCCTTGATGTGAGGGCGTTCTTTATCTTAATTGGAAGGTTCATTACATTGTATAGCACACCATCAATCCTGTAACGCACCCTCAGTGAGTTCTCATAGGGCTCTATATGGATATCGCTTGCCCCCTGCTTTATGGCATTAATAAATATTCCGTTAACAAGCTTTACGATTGGAGCATCAACCTCTTTTACAATCTCCTCATCTTCCTGCTCCTCAACCGTTTCAATGTTATCAAGGGCGCTGCCCACTATCTTATCAAACTCATCAACATCAACAGTGGGGGCATCTTCCATGTCAAAGCCTTCGTCCTCTTCCTCCTCTTCCCCGATAGTGAAGTCCTTTGGCTGTAGCACCGTGGATACAGACTGAGGAGCAAAGGTCTTTTCCCTTACAACCTGTCCCTTGCCGCTGTAATATTTGGCTATGGCATCAAGTATGGATGACTCTGAGGCAACCACTACATCCACATTATAGCCTGTCATGAACTTGATGTCATCAATGGCAAAGATGTTTGAGGGGTCAGCCATTGCAATGGTAAGGGTTGCCCCCATTCTTGCCACAGGTATCATCAGGTACTTGCTCGCCATCTCTGCAGGAACAAGCCTGATCACAGCAGGGTCTATCTCATACTCGGACAGGTTTATTGAGGGTACACCGTACTGTTTACTGAGGAAGGATACAAGCTTTTCTTCGGTTATATAACCGAGCTTTATCAGCTTAGAGCCTAAACGCCCTCCCTCCTTTCGTTGAAGGTTAAGGGCCTCCTGAAGCTGGGACTCTGTAACAAGATTTGCAGCCAGTAAGAGCTGGCCTAATTTAGCAGCCATAACATTAAGATACCATATTCCTTTTTAAATTAAAAGTGTTTTATATCACATAAGCTCTATTGAAAAAACACAATTAATTCTGTTAGATTTAGAGACATCATTAAGTCTTTCTTAAATTTATACCATAAAAGCAATAGAAATTTCACGGGTTATTTAACTTAAATGCTAAAAAAATTAAGAAAAGAGATTGACCAGATTGATGAAGAGATCCTCAGGTTACTTAACAGGCGCGCAGAGGTGGTTCTCAAGGTTGCTGAGGAAAAGAGAAAGAAGAACCAGCGCTTTTATGTGCCCCACCGTGAGCACGAGATACTGCAAAGACTGACCCGTCTGAACAAAGGCCCCTTCCCCAATGATGCCCTGCGGGTGATATTTCGGGAGATAATCTCTGCATCCTTAAGCCTGGAAGAGCCCCTCAAAGTTGCCTGTCTTGGCCCCCTTGCTACCTTCACCCATCTTGCAGCCATCAGGCACTTTGGTTCCTTCGCAAAGATAATCGCCGTTGACAGCATAAAGGATGTCTTTGAGGCTGTGCTTGAAAAGAGCGCTGATTATGGAGTGGTTCCAATAGAAAACTCCAACGAAGGTGTTGTCAGCCACACCCTTGATATGTTTATGGATGTTGACCTCAAGGTCTCTGCAGAGATAATGCTTGAGGTAACCCACAATCTGCTTTCCAAATCAGGGGATATAAAAAAGATAAAAAAAATATACTCCCATCCCCAGGCCTTTGCCCAGTGCCGCCGATGGCTTGAAAGAAACCTGCCCGATGCAGAGCTCATAGACACCACGAGCACGGCAAAGGCAGCTGAGCTTGCAGCCAAAGACCCAAAGGGTGCTGCCATTGCAAGTGACCTTGCAGCGAAGATGTATGACCTTAAGTTTGTTAAGCGGGGCATAGAGGATAACAAAAACAACTACACCCGTTTTCTGGTGATCTCTGAAGACTTCCCCGAGCCTACCGGAAAGGACAAGACCTCTATCATGCTTTCTATAAAGGACAAGCCCGGTGCATTATTTGAGGTGCTAACACCCTTTTATAAAGAAAAGATTAACCTCACAAAGATTGAGTCAAGGCCATCAAAGAGAAAGGCCTGGGAGTACATATTCTTCATTGACCTTGAAGGCCACATAAACGATAAAAAGGTCATGAAGGCACTGAAGGCAGTTGAGAAATACTGCATCTTCCTCAAGGTGCTTGGTTCTTACCCAAAATCAGAAATCATGAACAAAGGAGTTGAGGTAAAGTGATAGGGCCACCTGAAAACATCAAATCCATAACACCCTATGTGCCTGGCAAGCCTGTAGAAGAGCTTGAACGGGAGCTTGGCATAGAGGAGGCTATAAAACTTGCATCAAATGAAAACCCTCTCGGTCCTTCACCAAAGGCCCTTGAGGCGATAAAGAACCATCTTCCTAAACTTCATCGTTACCCTGAAGGAGGTGCCTATTATCTCCGAAAGGCACTGAGTGAAAGGCTTGAAGTGGATGAGCAAAGCCTTATATTTGGAAATGGCTCCAATGAACTGCTTGACATAGCAGCAAGAACATTCATGACACCAGAGGATGAGGCTGTCATGGCCTGGCCATCCTTTATTGTATATCCTCTGGCTGTTCAGGTAATAGGCGCAAAGGCCATCAAGGTAGCCCTTACCTCTGACCTGCGGCATGACCTTAGGGCAATGGCTGATGCCATTACTGATAAAACAAAACTCCTTTTTATCGCAAACCCAAACAACCCAACTGGAACCATCAATTATTCCGATGAGTTTGATGCCTTTATGAAGGATGTGCCCGA
>CAZIIE010000092.1:0-6115 GCA_964539375.1 uncultured Nitrospirota bacterium
CTCCCAAATTCTGTTATTGCTCCGCCAGACCAAAAAAGGCCCTGTGGCTATTTATTAACAGCAAAAGATGTGCCAGATAATTAACCCTTTAAAAATAAGCCCCTCTGGCAGGCTCTGCTTACTAAAAGTGGTTAAATTTTAACCATACTATCAAAATTTGACCATGCTCTGACCATTCAGCACTTTTAGCAAGGCTGAAAAGTGCCATTGGGCTGGTGCGAGAAATAGCTGGATAGGTTATTATAATTAGGTATGAAGAGAGTGGTTTTAGGAATGAGTGGAGGGGTGGATTCCTCTGTAGCTGCCTACCTGCTTAAACAGGAAGGATACGAGGTGATTGGGGTCAGCCTTCTTCTTTTTGAAACAAGGGGGAGGGTGAACCCGAGGACCTGCTGCAGCCTTGAAGCGGTCCGTTCAGCTGAAGAGACTGCCCGTTTACTGGGCATCAGACACAGAAGCATAAACGCAAGGGACGAATTTATTAAGTGGGTGATAGAGCCCTTTGTGGAGGGATATCTAAAGGGTATTACCCCAAACCCCTGTGTCCTCTGTAACAGATACATAAAATTTCCAATCCTTGAGCAGATAGCCACAGAGGAAAAGGCCCAGTTTATCTCAACAGGCCATTATGCAAAGGTAATAGAAATGGACGGAAGGTCACTGCTTGCAAAAGCCTCAGACAGTGCAAAGGACCAGTCCTATTTTCTCTATGTGCTCACACCCGAGAGCCTTTCCCGCATCCTTTTCCCGCTGGGTTATTATAAAAAAGAAGACATCAGGAGCATAGCCCGAGAACTCCGCCTTCCCTCAGCTTACAGGGTTGAGAGTGTGGAGATATGCTTCATCGGTGAAGAAGGCTATGCCTCTTTTATTAAAGAGCTTGCACCTGAGGCTGAAAGGCCTGGTCCCATCTTTGATCATGAGGGAAAACAGATAGGAACCCACAGGGGCATATTTCACTTCACAATGGGTCAAAGAAGGGGTATTAATATCTCTCACACCGAGCCTCTCTATGTGATAAGGATATCACCATCAAAAAACGCCCTTTATGTTGGTCCAAGGCAGATGGCCTTCAGGCAGGATGTCCTGGTCAGGGGGATTAACTGGATAACAGACCCACCTGAAAGGGTCACGGCAAAGGTCAGGTCAATGATGAAGGATGCCCCTGCCCGATTGCTGGATATCAAGGGTGATAGCTGCCTTTTAAGGTTTGATGAGCCCCAGTGGGCACCTGCACCAGGGCAGTCGGCAGTGTTTTACAATCAAGACCTTGTGGTAGGCGGAGGTATAATCGTAGAGGAAGAGGATGGTCTGGACTCTTAACAAAAAACTTATTTTCATGATTCTTGCACTGAGTGCCTCTCTGCTTCTTATGATGACCCTCTTTGGGTTTTACTCGGAAAGGCTACTGCTTGCAAAGCTGCAGAAAAAGACCACCGAGATTACCGAAGCAATACACCTGGCCATTCAGGAGATAGCGGGAACCGAATCGCAGGACATCATGGGCCTTTACCGTTATCTGAAGGGTCTAAAGACCGAGGGCATCAAGGAGATAAGCATAATTGACAACCAGATTAAGGTGAAGGCAAGCACCAACCCCTTTAAGGTAGGCCAGGAGACCTCAAAAAAGATAACCGACCTTGTATTTAAATCCGAACTCGGAGAGTTTGTCACCAAAGAGGGCGACCTGCATCACATCATACTGCCAATTGTTATTAAAGGGGAACATCAGGGGTATATCCATCTTGTTATCAGTAACAGGGACACCCTTTCCTTTATTAAAAGAAATCTGGAGCTCCGCATTGTGGTTACCCTTTTCATTCTGTTTATTGGCTTTCTGGTCACCCTCTGGCTATCAAGGAGATACACAAGGCCCATAAAAGAGCTGGCCTCTGCTGCTGGCAAGGTGGCATCAGGGGATCTGGATATTGAGTTAGGCGTTACTGAAAATGATGAAGTTGGGGAACTGAAGAGGAGCTTTAATCAGATGATAAGAGGGCTAAAAGAACTGAGAAAAATGGAACAGAAACTCAGGGAGGCTGAGCATCTTTCAACCATTGGTGAACTGTCCCGTTCGGTTGCCCATGAAATCAGAAATCCCCTTAATTTTATAAGCCTTAGCATTGACCACCTCAGGGGACACTGTAGCGGGGAAACAGAGGAACTGCTTAAAAACATCAAGCAGGAGATTAAACGGCTTGACAGCCTGGTGGAAAGCTTCCTCCAGTATGGAAGACCCCTTAAAATCAAGCCCTCCAGGGTTGATGTCACATCCCTGATTGAGGAAACCCTCTCACTGGTAGAGGCAAAGGCTGAAAGGGCAGGGATAAAGGTGGTAAAAAACTACCCTGTTGAAGGGCTAAGTGCTGAGCTTGACAGAGAGCTAATCAAGACCTGCCTCTTTAATGCCCTTATAAATGCAATAGAAGCAATGCCTCAGGGCGGCACATTAACAGTGGAGGCAAGCCTCAACAGCACTGAACAGACCCTTCAGCTTTCTGTTTCTGACACAGGCGAAGGGATTGATGAGTCCCTTGCACAAAAGGTCTTTGAACCCTTTTTTACCACCAAACAGCAGGGCCTCGGGCTTGGCCTTGCGATGACCCGAAAGGTTATTGATGAACACAGGGGAAAGGTTTTCTTTGAAAGCTCAAAGGGCAGGGGCTCAAAGATAACATTTGTTTTGCCGATAAGGTTATAATATAAGGGTATGGAAAAAAGGGGCATCATAAAGATCACCTCCCGAAGGGACCGTGAATACAACACCAAGCTCTCCCATGAAGGAAACGAATATTTCATAATCACAGACCGAGAGGACAAGGATAACTCTGTTATAAAGACCTCGGTCTACAAAAAGGGCAAACACATAAAAAGCATTACCCAGAGGGTGTTAGATAAGGATGCTGACATTGATGAACTGATGAACAAACAACACCAGAGCGTGGTTGAAAAGATTAAGAAAAATGTCTTTTTTGTTGAGGCAAAAGAGACCATATTCAGGGAGATAAACCGTTTAATAAGGCAGGGAAAACTTGATGATGCCGCTGAGGTTACCCAGCAGGCCCTCAACGAGCTTCCCGATGACCCTATGCTGAACTCTTATTACGGTTATCTCATTGCTGAAAAGGGCTACACCGATGAGGCAATAAGGTATTGCAAAAAGGCTATAAAAAAGGCAACAAGGTCAGTAGGCTCAGAGGTCACACTGCCCACCCTTTATTTGCATCTTGGGAGGGTTTATCTCTTAAAGGGACAGAAGAGGGCAGCCATCAGGAACTTCAGAATTGGCCTTGGCTACGACCCATCAAATCAGGCAATCATAGAGCAGCTGAATCTGCTTGGCATAAGAAGCAGTCCTGTTTTACCCTTTCTCTCAAGGGACCATGTGCTTAACAAGTATCTGGGCATTCTGAAGGCAAGACTGAAAAGACAAAGGAAAAAAACCGAGTAGTTCACCAGCATGCTCACCCTTGCTATTGAGACATCATCAGATATTGGTGGTCTGTGCCTTTACGACAGTAAAAGGGGCATAATAGGAGAGTTGCGCCTTGGCAGGGTAAAAAGGCACTCGGCCTCCCTGATGCCTGCCCTTTCATATCTGTTATCACTTGCAGAAAGACAAATCAACGAGGTTGATTTCTTTACCATCTCAATAGGGCCAGGCTCCTTTACAGGGCTTCGTGTGGGGCTCAGCACTGTCAAGGGACTTTGTTTTTCAACAGGGAAGCCCCTTGTGGCGGTTTCATCCCTTGAGGCCTTTGCCCACCTGTTTGTAAATACTGCAAAGACGGTATGCCCTCTTTTTGATGCAAGAAAAAAAGAGGTCTATGGCGCTCTGTTCAGGTCTGAAGCAGGAGAGATGAAAAGGCTCACCAATGATATGGTCTGCCCTGTTGAGCACATCCTTTCCTTAACAGAGGGCGACACCCTGTTTGCTGGTTCAGGTGCTCAGAGATACAGAGAAAAAATCATAGATACCCTTTCAGAAAGGGCACACTTTGCCAGTGCCCCCCTTATGCATCCTCTTTCATCAGCAGTGGCAATGCTCGGCCTTAGAAAGGCAAAAAGGGGGGAGTTTTCAGAAGCAGCAACAATCACACCTTTATACATAAGGCCCTCGGAGGCTGAACTTAAAAGGCAGGAAAAAGGGGTTTAAACAACCACAACAGTATTTAAAGAAGGGAGTTGGTCAATGAAGATAGGTATTATTGGAGCAGCAAATGTTGGCAAAACCACCCTGTTTAATGCCCTGACAGGTCTGGACATCCCCACCACTGTCTATACAACCACCGAAGCAGAGCCCCATATAGCTGTGGTAAAGGTTCCTGACGAAAGGCTTGAAAGGCTCAGCGAGATTTACAGGCCCAGAAAGACAACCCCTGCCACTGTGGAGTATGTGGACTACCTTGGCCTGACAAAGGGCGACCTTGCCCAGAACCGCAAGGTCCTTGACCACATCAAGGATGTGGATGCCCTTGTTCATGTAATAAGGGGCTTTAAGGATGAGGCGGTAATTCATCCCCTTGGGGAGATTGACCCTTTAAGGGATGCTGAGACCATCAGACTTGAACTCATATTTTCAGACCTTGAACTTGTGGACAAAAGGCTTGAGAGAATTGAAGAGGCAAGGAAAAAGGGGAAAAAGACCGACCGCTCTGAGGAGGAGGTCTTAAAGAAATGCAAGGAGGCCCTTGAGGCAGAAAAACCTTTAAGGGCTGTGGATTTTACCGAGGATGAACTGCTTGCCCTGAGGCATCTTCAGTTCATTACCCTGAAACCAGAGGTGATGGTTATAAATCTTGATGAGACCATGCTTAACACAGAGGAAGAACAGGCGCTGCTGGATGAATTTAAAAGTAGATTCAATGACCCCACCATCACCCTTTCTGGAAAGATAGAGATGGAGATTGCCCAGCTTCAGCCTGAAGAGCAGAAGGCCTTTCTTGAGGACCTTAAAATAAAAGAGCCAGCCATGAACAGGCTTATCAGGGTCTGCTACGATCACCTTGGCCTTATATCCTTCTTTACAGTGGGGGAGGATGAGGTCAGGGCCTGGACAATAAAAAGGGGAACCCCTGCCCAGAGGGCTGCTGGAAAGATACACTCAGACATTGAAAGGGGGTTTATCCGTGCTGAGGTTATCAGCTATGAGGATTTTATCTCCTCAGGGGCATCCATGAACGAGGCAAGACAGAGGGGACTTGTTAGACTGGAGGGCAAGACCTATGAGGTTAAAGATGGTGACATAATAAACTTCCGTTTTAATGTCTGATACCCTCGGCATATTCCTTTAGCTCTCTTAAAACCTCGTCCTCTCTGCTTCTGTACTTTGGAGATACGTGAAGGACGGTGACCTGTCTCACACCGGCCTGTCTGGCAATCCTGCCTGCCATCCTGGCTGTCAGGTGCCTTCTTTTTAAGGCCCTGTCAAGGTCTTCATGAAGAAAATAGGCCTCTATGAAAAGGGCATCAGAGCCCCTAACAAACTCTATGAGCCTCTTTATGTTTTCCTCCGAGGGTGTCACATCCATAATATAGGAAAATCTCTGCCCCCTGGTTTTCCGTACTGCAGCCTCCTTAAGCATTTCCTCTGCAGTAACAACCCTCTGGGTGCCTTCAATGGCTATCCTCTCCTGAAGCCTTCCCCTTCTTATGTTGTCCTTCAGGATGCTAAGCCAGGGGCCCACTTTCAGGCCAAGCCTCTTTAAAACCGAGGTGTCCACATTCAGGTGCTCCCTTTCCTGCACACAGTAGCCAAGCACAGGGATTTCGTGGTCAAACTCCATTGCCAGGACCTGAAAAAGATGGTTTTCATATATAAGGGGTGGTTTCAGGGTTGTCTCCATCTCAACTTCTCTGAAGCCCTCCTTAGCAGAAAATCTACTGCACTGAAGCCTTCCTTCAGATACCTCAAACACCAGTATACTGAGAGGATACTCCTTGATAAGATTCCAGGTATAGCCTGAAAGCTTCCCTTTTACTGATTTTATAATCCCCCTTGGCCCATAGACAAAAAGCGGTCTTTCCCTTCCAAGCAATACCCTTATAAGCCTGTCAAAGCCTATAAAGTGGTCAATATGGGTGTGGGTTACAAAAACATGGTCAATCCTGTGAA
>CAZIIE010000093.1:0-1762 GCA_964539375.1 uncultured Nitrospirota bacterium
GGGGTCATCTTTCTCAAGAGGCAGTGGATGCTTGGAAAGAGGTATGGTTATGTGACACCTGGTGAGATGTACTCTGACTACTACCAGTCTGACTTAATGAGGATACTAACGGTTATTGTCGCTCTGTTCTTCTCCGTTCCCTATCTTGGTCTTCAGCTCAGGGCATCGGGCTTTCTCTTTAATGTCTTGACTGACGGGCTCTTAGGTGTTGAGGCTGGAATGTGGCTGCTTTCTATAGTGGTTGTTATCTATGTTGCCTCAGGTGGACTGAGGGCCGTTGCCTATGTTGACACCATGCAGGCAATCCTGCTTGCCCTTGGAATAGTGGCAATCGGGCTTATTACACTTAACGCAGTTGGTGGTATGAGTGAACTCAGTGCTGGTATAGCAAAGCTTGCCCAGCTTGACCCGAAAAAGACCCCCGATGGTTACAGCCACTACATAGCAATCCCTGGGGTGATACAGTTTGTGAAGGCTGGAACAAAGGCAACCGGTGGTGCCTGGACTGGCGTGATGATACTGACCTACATGTTTGCCCTTATGGGAATACAATCTGCCCCAGCCTTTTCCATGTGGGCCTTCTCAAACAAAAACCCACGCCCCTTTGCACCCCAGCAGGTCTGGGCATCCTCTGCTGGCATCGGCTTCATCCTTATCTTCTTTACAGCTATCCAGGGTATGGGAGCCCACCTCATCGGTGCTGACTCAGCAATGCTCAAGGCTGGTCTTGCAAAGGATGTGCTTCATCTTGGTAAAGACATCATGCAGATGCCTGGTAAGCAGGGTTACCTTGTTCCAGTGCTCATCCACATAATGAGTCAGTCAGCTCCCTGGCTCGTGGGGCTTCTTGCAGTCTGTGCACTGGCTGCGATGCAGTCAACAGGCTCTGCCTACATGTCAACAGCAGCAGGCATGCTCACCCGTGATATCTACAAGAGGTTCATCAATCCAGGTGCATCTCACCGTACTCAGAAGTTCTTTGGCCGAATTAATGTTCTGATAATCACAGGGCTTGCCCTTGTGGTTGCAACCACCTCAAAGGATGCCCTCGTTCTTCTGGGTGGTCTGGCAGTTGCCTATGGTTTCCAGATGTGGCCAGCCCTTATTGGTACCTGCTACTGGCCCTGGCTCACAAGAAAGGGGGTTACCCTGGGTCTGATAGCTGGTATCATTGCTGTTACCTGCACAGAGACCATCGGGCAGAAGTGGTTTGGAATTACTGCCTGGGGTAGATGGCCACTTACCATACATTCGGCTGGTTGGGGAATAATCTTTAACCTCGGCACTGCTATAATGGTGTCCTTTTTCACACAGAACAAGGAAGAGCTTGAGCACAAGATGAAGTATCACGAGTTCCTGAAAGAGCACGCAGGGCTTTCACCAGAGAAGAAGAAACTGGTTCCCCTTGCATGGATTATCACCCTTGGCTGGTTCTTCTTCGCAATCGGTCCTGGTGCTGTGATTGGTAACACCATTTTCGGAAATCCAAACGACTCATCAACCTGGGTATTCGGTATCCCATCAATTTGGGCATGGCACCTCATCTGGTGGGCCCTTGGAGTAGGAATGATGTGGTTTCTTGCCTACAAGATGGAGATGTCAACCATGCCTGAGAAGGAGATCGTTGCCCTTGTTGAGGACATTGGTGACCTGAAACAGGCTCGTTTTGATGTGGACAAACCCTGATAGACAGAAACCTTAAATCCAGTGGGAAGGGTGAGCAAGCTCATCCTTCCCATTTTCATTCTCTGCTCAGCAGAAA
>CAZIIE010000093.1:1862-6088 GCA_964539375.1 uncultured Nitrospirota bacterium
CAGAAATTAAACTATAAAAATGGGGTATAATATTGATTATGGGTGGACATGGTCTTATTATATGGTACGGGATTTCATCCTTTGTCTTTGGCCTTTTGCTTTTTTTTCCCACGAGAAAGCTCATACTTGCCATGAGTGTAAACAGGATTCAGCGCAGAACCCAGAGGGAGATTACCTCGGAAGAGCTTGCCAAACTAAAAAGAAAGGTAACCATTATAGCCGCCATAGTCTCTCTTAGCTTTGCCTTTCTCTACAACAGGGTCCTGATGTTTAAGTATTTTGGTGGTGTTGGATAGGAGATGAGCTGGATTAGAAAGAACCTTAGCGGTATCATTGCCCTGATAATCCTTGCTGTCCTCACCTACACCGTCATTTACTGGAGAACCTCTGTAGAGGACAAACCAGGGGACTACCATGTCCGAAAGGGTAACTACAGGCTTGAAGATGGCTTTTACGAAGATGCACTGAAGGAGTTCAGACTTGCCCTTGAGAAAAACCCAGAGCACGAGGGTGCCTATCTCGGAATGGGTATCACCTACATGCAGATGAAAAGATACGATGAGGCACTAAAAAACCTCAACAGGGCAATAGAGATAGCACCAGAACTGGCTGTTGCCTATGCAGACAGGGGCATACTCTACGACAGACTTGGCAAATACAAACTTGCCCTTAAGGATTACAGAAAGGCCCTTGAGCTAAACCCAAAGCTTGCCGATGGTCCTGGCTGGCTCTGGCGGTTTCTCCACAATATCCATGAAAAACCACCCACCATAAAGGACAGGGCAGACTATATTGAGGCAGAACTAAAAAAGCCACCTGAAAAGCGTCTGCTCTATATGAAGGAAAAGGACCAGGACGATACACTTTACAAATACTGAAGCTTCCTGCTAAATCCCTCCCAAGGCACTTCAAGAAAAATGCCAGAATATTAGCCCTCTGTTTGGGGCTTCGCTACTTTTTTCGGTAATACTCCTGAAGGGACTTTATGGTTAGCCTTTTCTTTTTAAGACCCTCCAGTGCCCTTGCAACAGCCCTTGCACCAGATATGGTCGTGGTATAGGGAACACTGTACTGAAGGGCACTGTGACGGATGTAATAGGAGTCTTTACGAGCCGCTGCACTTTCAATGGTGTTTATTATAAAATTTATCTCCTTGTTCTTTATAAGGTCAACCACATTGGGGCGCCCCTCTTTGAGTTTGTTGGTCACCTCCACCTCAATTCCCCTGTCTCTGAGATAACTGGCAGTTCCACGGGTAGCCACAATGCTCAAGCCATGTTTAACAAAGGTGCGGGCAATCTCAACCACATCGGGCTTGTCCTCATCCCTGACACTTAGAAAGACCTTTCCCTCAGTAGGTATCTGGTTTCGGGCAGAGGCCTCTGCCTTTGAGTAGGCAAGACCGAAGTCCATATCTATACCCATCACCTCACCGGTGGACTTCATCTCAGGCCCAAGGATGGTGTCAACTCCGGGAAACCTGTCAAAGGGAAAAACCGCCTCCTTTACAGCGATGTGCTTTATCTCAGGGTCTGAGCTCAGACCAAGCTCCTTAAGCTTCATCCCTGCCATAACCTTTGCTGCCACCTTGGCAAGGGGCACACCAATGGCCTTGCTAACATAGGGTATGGTCCTTGAGGCCCTCGGGTTCACTTCCAGAATGTATATCTCAAAACCATCCTCATCCTGTTTAACAGCAAACTGGACATTCATAAGACCCACCACCTTTAACTCCCGTGCAAGGGCTCTGGTCTGTCTCTTTATCTCCTCAACCACCTCAGCCCTCAAGGAATGGGGCGGGATTGAGCAGGCCGAATCACCCGAATGAATACCTGCCTCCTCAATGTGCTCCATCACACCGCCAATAACCACTGTCTCTCCATCGCTTACTGCATCAACATCCACCTCGGTGGCGTTTATAAGATACTTATCAATCAGCACAGGATGCTCAGGTGAGGCCTTCACTGCCCTGTGCATATAATCAATGAGAGAGTCCTCGTCATAGACAATCTCCATAGCCCTACCACCAAGCACATAGGAGGGTCTTACCATCACAGGATATCCTATCTCCGAGGCAACCCTTTTTGCCTCTTCAATGCTCAGGGCTGTGCCGCTTTCAGGCTGTTTAAGTCCAAGCTTATGGAGGAGCTCTTTGAAACGCTTTCTGTCCTCAGCCCTGTCTATGGCATCAGGTGAGGTGCCAAGTATCCTTACCCCTTCTCTTTCAAGGGGCACAGCAAGCTTGAGTGGCGTCTGCCCTCCGAACTGGACTATCACGCCTTCAGGTCTTTCGGTCTCAACGATGTTAAGCACATCCTCAAGGGTGAGGGGTTCAAAGTAGAGTTTATCCGATGTATCGTAGTCGGTGCTAACGGTCTCAGGGTTACAGTTTACCATTATGGTCTCATAACCCAGCTCTTTAAGGGCAAACACTGCATGGACACAGCAGTAGTCAAACTCTATGCCCTGGCCAATCCTGTTAGGGCCACCACCAAGGATGATTATCTTCTTTTTATCCGATGGCCCTGCCTCACACTCAACAACCCCCCTGCCTGACCGCTGAGCCCCGACTTTGAAAATCGGTCTTTCATAGGTTGAGTATAGATAGGGTGTGTAGGCTTCAAACTCTGCTGCACAGGTATCCACCATCTTGTAAACCGCCCTCATGCCAAGGGATTTTCTCAGTTCCCTTATGTCAGCCTCCCTGAGCCCCAAAAGCTCGGCAATCCTTCTGTCTGAAAAGCCAAGCTCCTTCGCCCGCCTTAAAAGCCCAGGGTCAGGCTCTTCAGGGTGGAAGCCTTTTTTGAGTTTTTCTTCAAACTCCACTATCTCTCTTATGTTGTTTAAAAACCAGGGGTCAATATGGGTTAGCTCATGGACCTCTTCAATATCCATCCCTGCCCTCATTGCCTGGGCAATGTACCAGAGCCTTTCTGCATTGGGGGTCTTCAGTTTTTCCCTGATGAGCTCTTCTGATGCCTCAACCTCTTCAAAGCCGTAACTGTCTATTTCAAGACTCCTGAGTGCCTTCTGCAGTGACTCCTTGAAGGTCCTGCCAATGGACATCACCTCACCCACTGACTTCATCTGGGTGGTAAGGGTCGGGTCTGTCTCAGGGAACTTTTCAAAGGCAAACCTTGGCACCTTGGTGACCACATAGTCAATGGTAGGCTCAAAGCTGGCAGGGGTCTCACGGGTAATATCATTGGGTATCTCATCAAGGGTAAGTCCCACGGCAAGTTTGGCAGCTATCTTTGCAATCGGAAAGCCTGTTGCCTTTGAAGCAAGGGCAGAGGAGCGGGATACCCTGGGATTCATCTCAATAACCACCATCCGTCCATCCTCGGGGTTAAGGGCAAACTGGATGTTACTTCCACCGGTGTCAACCCCTATCTCCCGTATAACAGCAATTGCAGCATCCCTCATCCTCTGATACTCTTTGTCAGTAAGGGTCTGGGCAGGTGCAACGGTTATGCTGTCGCCTGTATGTATGCCCATTGGGTCAAGGTTTTCAATGGAGCATATGATGACCACATTGTCCTTTCCATCCCGCATCACCTCAAGTTCGTATTCCTTCCAGCCAAGCACCGACTCCTCCACCAGCACCTGACTGACGGGGCTTAGCTTGAGTGCCTTTTCAAGAAGCTCCCTGTATTCCTCCATGTTGTAAGCCACCGCACCACCGGTTCCACCAAGGGTAAAGGCAGGTCTGAGGATGGCTGGAAACCTCACATACTCTATTGCCTCAAGTCCCTCATCAAGTGAATTTACTGCCACAGACCTGGGCACCTCAAGCCCTATATTTGCCATTGCCTCCTTAAAGAGGTCACGGTCTTCAGCCTTTTTTATTGCCTCAAGGCTTGCCCCTATCAGCTCAACTCCGTAACGGTCAAGCACACCCGATTCAGCAAGCTCCACAGCCAGATTGAGGGCTGTCTGCCCACCCATTGTGGGAAGGAGCGCATCGGGACGGTCACGGGCAATTATCATCTCAAGAACCTCTGCAGTAAGGGGCTCAATGTAGGTGGTGTCTGCCATCTCGGGGTCAGTCATTATGGTGGCAGGATTGGAGTTTACAAGCACCACCTGATAACCAAGCTCCCTTAATGCCTTACAGGCCTGGGTGCCCGAGTAGTCAAACTCACAGGCCTGCCCTATCACAATAGGGCCAGAACCGATAAGCAGTATCTTTTTCAGGTCTTCTCTCTTTGGCAATGTTTACCTCA
>CAZIIE010000094.1:0-6037 GCA_964539375.1 uncultured Nitrospirota bacterium
CTTTCTTGACTTTTTAACCTCTTTGTGAGTATTTTTATATTCTATGGCCAGAGATTATAAGGACACATTGAATCTTCCAAGCACAGCCTTTCCCATGAAGGCTAACCTTGCAAGGCGAGAGCCAGAAATACTTTCCTACTGGCAAAAAAAGGATATCTACAGAAAGATTCAGGAGAAAAACAGCACTAAAACCCCCTTTATACTTCACGATGGTCCCCCCTATGCCAATGGACATATCCACATGGGGCATGCCCTCAACAAGGTGCTCAAGGACATTATCATTAAGTTCAAGGCAATGAGGGGTTTTTACACACCCTATGTGCCAGGGTGGGACTGCCACGGTCTTCCCATTGAACATCAGGTTGACAAAAATCTGGGAAGTAAAAAGTATGAGACCCCTCTTGTGGAAAAAAGGAAACTTTGCAGGGATTATGCCCAGAAGTTTATAAACATTCAGAGGGATGAGTTTATGAGGCTTGGAGTCCTCGGTGACTGGCAGAGACCCTATATCACCATGGACTACCACTACGAGGCTGCTATTGCAAAGGCCTTTATAGATATATTCAAAAAGGGGTATGTCTACAGGGGGAAAAAGCCCGTTCACTGGTGTCCGACCTGTGTAACAGCCCTTGCCGAGGCAGAGGTTGAGTATGCTGAAAAGATTTCCCCCTCCATTTATGTGAGGTTCAGGCTTTTTAAAGAGGATGCTGATAGGCAGTTTGGCCAGGAGGAGGTTTATCTTGTTATTTGGACAACCACACCCTGGACCCTGCCAGCCAATCTTGCCCTCGCCGTTCATCCTGAGGTGAAGTATGTTGCACTGAAGACAGAGGAGGGGATATATCTGGTTGCAGAGGCACTGAAGGAGCGGCTATCAGAAACCATAGGGCTTAAAGGAGAGGTAATAAAGGAGTTTAAGGGAGAGGAGCTTCAGGGGCTCAGGGCCCATCATCCCTTTATTGAAAGGCTTTCCAGGGTGGTAACGGCTGATTTTGTTACCACTGAGGATGGTACAGGTGTTGTGCACATAGCTCCTGGCCATGGTGAGGATGACTACCTGATAGGCATCAAAGAGGGGCTTGACATTTACGCACCTGTTGATGACAGGGGCAGATTTACCACCGATGCGCTTGGTCTGAAGGGCGAGTTTGTCTTCAAGGCAAATGAGCAGATAATAGAAAGGCTCCGTCAGTCAGGTGCTCTGCTTGGTGCAGATGAGATAAGCCACTCCTATCCCCACTGCTGGAGATGCAAAAGACCTGTTATTTTCAGGGCAACAGAGCAGTGGTTCATTTCAGTAGAAAAGAATGAACTCCGCAAAAGGTGTCTTGATGAGATAGACAGGGTTCAGTGGGTACCACGCTGGGGTAGAGAGCGAATATACTCAATGATGACTGGAAGGCCTGACTGGTGTATCTCCAGACAGAGGGCCTGGGGCGTGCCCATCACCATAATTACCTGTGCAAGCTGTGGTGAGCCTGTCACCGATGAAGAGGTATTTGAAAGGATATTAGAGTCCTTCAGACAAAGGGGAGCTGATGCCTGGTTTTTAACCCCTGAGGAGGATTACCTCGGTTCAGGATACAGTTGTAAAAATTGTGGAAGCACTGATTTTAAAAAGGAGACAGACATCCTTGATGTGTGGTTTGATTCAGGGGTAAGCCACATTGCGGTCTGCGAGCAGGATGAAAGACTTAAGTGGCCTGCTGAGATGTACCTTGAAGGAAGTGACCAGCACAGGGGATGGTTTCAGAGTTCACTGATAACATCGGTTGCCCTTAAAGAGAGGGCTCCCTATGACACGGTGCTTACCCATGGCTTTGTGGTTGATGGCAAGGGTAAGAAGATGTCCAAAAGCCTTGGTAATGTCATTTCCCCCTCTGACATTATTAAACAGCACGGTGCAGAGATACTGAGACTATGGGCTTCTGCCGAGGACTACAGGGATGATATCAGGCTTTCCAGGGAGATACTGAACCGGCTGATAGAGGCTTACAGGAAGATAAGAAACACCTGCAGGTTTCTCCTTGGGAACATAAGCGATTTTGACCACAAAGACTACTCGGGGGAGTTGCTTGAGATTGACCGATGGGCTATGAGCAGACTTCACAGGCTCACCGATAAGGTTACCAGAGCCTATGAGAATTACGACTTCCATGAGGTCTTTCACAGGATATACAACTTCTGTGTGGTTGATATGAGCTCCTTTTATCTGGACATCCTGAAGGACAGACTCTATACTTTCAAAAAGGACTCTCCTCAGAGAAGAGCAGCCCAGTGGACACTGAAGGAGATACTGCATTGCCTGATACGCCTTATGGCTCCTGTGCTTTCCTTTACTGCTGAGGAACTATGGCAACACCTTGATTTCAAAGAGACCGAGAGCGTCTTTCTTGCCGATTTTCCCGAGGTGAAGGAGGAGTTCATTGATGATGAGCTTGAAAAGAAGTGGAAAGGGCTCATTGAGTTAAGAGACCTGGTTAATAAGGCACTTGAGCAGAAGAGGGTGGAAAAGGTGATAGGCAACTCCCTTGAGGCACTGGTAAATCTCTATCTGGATGAGGACAGAATGGCATTAATTGAAGATTACAGGGAGTTTCTGCCTGCCCTGTTCATTGTGTCTCAGGTAAGGGTGGATGGGTTTTCTGAGAGGCCTGAAGGGGCTGTTGAGTTTGAAGATGCTGAGGGCGTGGCAATCCTTGTAGAGCATGCTCAGGGTAAAAAATGTCAACGCTGCTGGAACTGGTCTGAAACGGTTGGCTCCTTTGAGGATGACCCCAATGTGTGTAGCAGATGCTACCAGGTATTAAAGGGTTAGAGCTGGAGGTTTATTGAGCTTTAAAAGAACTCTCCCCTTTTTTATAGCCTTTATGATTTTCCTTTTAGACCAGGCAACAAAGTTTGTCGTTAATGCCTTCCTTAAGACCTATGAAAGCATAGTGGTCCTGCCCTTTTTTCAGATTGTAAATGTCAGGAACACCGGTGCTGCCTTCGGGCTGTTCCGTGGACTTGGAAACGGCATTTTTATTGCCCTGTCCCTTCTGGCGATAGTCATTGTGGTGGCTTTGCTCTTAAGGAGCAGGGATGACCACCTTGCCTATTCCCTTATACTGGGTGGTGCGATGGGAAATCTTACAGACCGTTTGTTACGGGGCTATGTGGTTGATTTTCTTGACTTCCACCTTGGCTCACACCACTGGCCTGCCTTCAATGTGGCTGACTCAGCCCTTACCATCGGCATAACACTGCTTGTTGTTGGTTTGTTTGTAAAGAGATAGACCTGATGGAGCTGATATTCCTTACCCCACGTCAAAACCGTTACTCCATAAATGCCCTGGTTGGTGCTGTGGAGGGATACCTTGTTGAGAGGAAAATTCCTGTCCACTTCTGTCATGGACATGAAGAGGTTATAGAGCTGGTCTCCTCACTGCCTGAGAGCACTTTAAAGGTTGTTTGCCTTTCCTTTTTCTCTACCCAGGTCTGGGAAGTGGAGGGGCTTATTGAAAGGTTAAAGGGGATTAAAAGGCTTGTTCTGGTGGCTGGAGGGCCTCATCCAACCGGAAGACCCCTTGAGACCCTTGAGATGGGAGTGGACTATGTGGTCAGAGGTGAGGGTGAGAGGGTTTTTCAGCACCTGATAGCCTGTTTATGGGAAGGCGCCAGGGTTGAGGGAATAAAGGGGCTTGTCTTCAGAAAAGCCGATGGCAGTGTTTCTGAGTCTGGAAAGGCTGAACCTGTTGACCTTAACAGTTACAGACCCTTTTCAGCAAGGTTTAGCCGTTACGGACCGATTGAGATAACCAGAGGCTGTCCCTTTGGTTGTCATTACTGCCAGACTCCGAGGATATTTTCAGGACCCATAAGACACAGAAGCGTTGACAGGGTGCTTGAGGCTGTGAGGGAAAGGCTTGAAAGGGGTATAGGAGATATAAGGTTCATCACACCCAATGCCCTTTCCTATGGCTCACCTGATGGGAGAGAGGTCAGCCTTGAATCAATTGAGGAGCTTCTTGGCTCTGTTAAGAGGCTTCTTGGAAAGAGGGGTAGGGTATTTTTCGGCTCCTTTCCATCCGAGGTCAGGCCCGAGCAGTTAACTCCCGAGGTGCTTGAGCTGCTTAAAGGTTATGTTGACAATGACAATCTTGTAATAGGTGCCCAGTCAGGAAGTGACAGGATTTTGAGGCTCTGCCATCGGGGTCACACAGTGGAGGATGTCTATAGGGCTGTAAGAGAGGCCATCAGATATGGCTTTAAGGCCAATGTGGACTTTATCTTTTCCCTTCCTGGTGAGACCGAAAAAGACATAGAGGAGACCGAGAGATTTATACTGGAGCTTGTATCAATGGGTGCAAGGGTTCATGCCCACAGCTTTATGCCCCTTCCCCAGACACCCTTCAGCAATTGCAGACCTGAAGGGCTTACGGCACGGTACAGGGGTTTGATAAACAGACTTTTGCCAAGGGGTGTTATATTTGGTGACTGGCAGAAGCAGGCAGTTATTGCTCAGAGGCTTTATCAGCGTTTGCAAGGGCAAGGGCGTCCCTTTTGATTTTGATATAGGTGAGGGCCTCCTTTGCTGAAAGCACCTTCCCGAGTTCACTGATCTCTTCTGCATCAAGCATCGCCAGTTCTCCTTCTATAAGGGCAATCCTTTTAAGGGTGGATTCAAGGGCAGTCCTGTTTACATTTTCAGGCTTCATGCTTTGAAGACCTCTAAGGAGTACTGCCCTTTCACCGAGCAGGTTTTCCCTTCTCTGGTCAAACAGGTCAAGTATGTTAAAGAGCCTTTGAAGTCTTTCTGCCTCTATTTCAAGGCGGTTTCTTATTAACCTGTTACGGATTATACGGTAGGTCTGCCTTGTATCTTCTTTACACTGGGAGAGGCTTTCTGATATAAGGGGCCTGGTAATGTTTTCTGATAGCTCAATATTACCATCCCTTAGCCTGATCTTTTCGGTGGTCCTTAAAAAGCCCTCCTTAAAGGTCAGAAGAAGAAAAAGACCAACAACAGCGTAGAGGGCAATGTAGAGATAACCCTGTTTTTTTATGCCTTCCTGATGATTTTCCATATATTAGTTGTAAATAGGTTTGTTTGTGATATAATATAAAAAATCGTACAAAAAATACACGGAGTTGAGTGATGAAAAGGCTTTTAACTGTTCTTATGGTTTGCTTTTTATTTTTGGTTGCCGGTTGTGCAAAAAGTGGTAAACAGATTATGGAGAAGGAGGGTTGTTTCAGCTGCCACCGTTATAAAGGTTATGGTGCTGATATTTGTCCTGACCTGACGGAGATTACAAAAAGAAGGAGCGATGACTTTATCAGACAACAGTTAAAGGACCCCTCCAAGAACTTTACAAATTCCAAGATGCCCAGTTTTAATTATCTCTCAGATAGGGATATTGACGCAATAATCAAATTCTTAAAGACAGGACAGTGATGACCTGTCTAACAATCAGGACAGACTGGATAAAGTCAGGTCAGCTACTTTGATTTAAACAGGAGAGATTAGCTCGTATAAAAGTAGAGATGCCCTGAGGAGGATATCAGAGGATAAAATAGAAGAAGCAACATAGAACTTGAAGGTAGTTTAGCCCTTGGGGGAGGCTCAGCCTGAGAACCCCGCACTCACTTTGGCACTGATGTAAGGGGCACATACACTTAACCTGAGTTAATATCTTATGCTCCAGAACCAGAGTGAATACGGGGGACCCCTTGAACCTGATCCGGGTAATGCCGGCGTAGGGAAAGGGAAGGGTGGCCGTATACCCCTTAAGGGAATACGGCTTTTTTATTATGAAGATAAGACTAAATGGCAGAGAATACGAGCTTGAGAAAGAAACCACTGTTGAGGGTCTGCTAAAAAGGCTTGAGATAAACCCAAAGACCGTGGCAGTGGAGGTAAATTTGCAGATAATAAAGAAGGCTGATTATGGGAGTTACAGGATAAAAGAGGGAGATCAGGTAGAGGTGGTAAGTTTTGTGGGAGGAGGATGTGGTGGGCAGTAGGTAATAGGGTGTAGGGTGTAGGGTGTAG
>CAZIIE010000095.1:0-5887 GCA_964539375.1 uncultured Nitrospirota bacterium
ACCACAGGAATGGCTACAAGGTTGTATTTTGATATGGCAGCTGCCACCACATTTTCATCAGCATCGGGCTGAACAGTCTTTAAAGAGGTGACCATTATCTCCTCAAGCCTTTTGCCAGGCTCGGCAAGCAGGAGTTCTCTCAGAGAAAGCACGCCAAGGAGCTTTTCCTCTTCATCAACCACATAGATGTAATATATGGTCTCAATCTCTTCAGCATCTTTCTTAAACCGTTCAATAGCCTCTTCAACAGGTAACCCAGGTGGGTAGGCAATAAACTCGTTGGTCATGAGGCCTCCTGCTGTGTCCTCTTCGTGCTCCAGCAGTTCCTGTATGTCCTCGGCATCCTCAATGTCAAGCCTTTCAAGGATGGCCTTCATCTTTTCTGCTGACAGGTCTGCCAGGATGTCTGCTGCCTCATCGGGTGGCATCTCTTCTATGATGGTTGATGCCCTCTCTGTTTCCATTTCCTCTATAATGCTTGCCTGCACCTCTGGTTCCAGTTCTGAAAGGGTTTCTGCAGCTGTTTTTACATCAAGTTCATGAAAGAAATCGGAGCCCTCCTTGCGGGACACCGAGCTTATTATCTCGGCAATATCGGCAGGATGGAGCTTTGAAACCATCTGTCTTGGCACTGTAAGGGCTATGGCCTTTAGCTTGGATTCAAGGGGCTGGATGTAGTTCCAGCTAATGAGATTAAAGGGGAGTTCTGTCTTGAAAAGCCTCAAGAAGTCAGAGCCCCTCTTTTCAATGCCGAGCCTTCGCAGGATGCCCCTCATACCAGCGTCTATGGCAACCAGCATTGCCTTTCCCTCATAGCCCTCAAGCTTAATATCGTTTACCCTCACCACCTTGGCACCTGTGGCGTCCACAATCTGTTTGTCCATTATGTCCTTTACAGCATGGAGGTTTTCCTCGGTAAAGTCGTATTCCTCAAGCTCCTCGGCTGTTAGTTTTGTGGCAATGATACGCTTGTTGAAGATGTTTACACTCTGCCAGGGTACTCTGTAGTGTTTTTTCCTTTTTGAGATGATAAGGGATTCTACCTCAGGAAGGGGTGTGCCCTTTATGATAACCAGGTCCTTTAACCTGCCGAGCTCGTCACCTTTGAGGTCAAGCACAGGTTTTTTCAGTATCTCACTTACAAATAGCTCACCGAAAATGGGCATATCAGGGCTCCTTTCAGTAAGTTAGTATAGCCTAAGTTATAAAGTTAGTCAATTGAGGAAAGGACCCTGTAGAAGTCCTTAACAACAGGAAAGAGATATTTCAGATCCCTGTCTTGGGGTTCTTTTCTGTCCACACAGTCACAACTGTGGGTGAGATTGTAGGCAAGCCTTAATGCCTGAAGATGCTCGGTGCTGAAGATACCCCTTGAGACATATTCCCTTTCAAACCTCTCAAGAAGCTCTGCGTGGCTCAGGTTTCCAATGTCTTCAAGCCCGAACAATCCAAGTACTCCATATATCATCGTGTGATAGAGCTTTGCAAGAACCAGGCTGTTACCAAGCCCTTCAGCCTGGAGCATTTCTGCATCCTTAAGGCTATCTTCTGCCTGCTTAAGCCTCTTTTTAAAGACCCCTTCTTTCATGACCCTAAACCTTTAACATCTGCAGAGGGTATCAGCACTTTTTTTGATTTCCCTTGCAGCCCTTTCAGGTATGTTGAGAAGCCTCTTTATCTCCTCTGTCTGCATCTCTGATAGGTCCCTTAAAAGGATTACACCCCTTTCAATCAAGATACTGGAAAGATTAGCCTTAATACCACTGAGGATGGTAACAGGATAGAGCCTTTTTTCCTCTATAATTTTTTCAAGCCCTCTGCCTTCAGGGAAACGCCAGCTTGTTAGTCTGTAACCAGCACATTGGGCAAAGTCTATGGCATCGGAGCTGAAACGGGTATTGGTGACCAGCCAGCCCAGGTATTTTCTGTCAGGATGTTCCCTGTTAAGGGTAAACTGAAGGTCATCAAAGCGTGACTTAACATAAAGGGCATCCTTTGAGTTTGTTACCCTGCCAGGGCTGTGATGGTATTTACACTCAACCACATAGACCGAATCCTGATTCCATGCAAGCACATCTATCTCATGCTGAATGCACCTTCCCTTTTTCAGAAGGTTGGTTTCAGTTTTAAAGCCATAGGCACGGAGGATTTCTGAAAAATACCTCTCAAAGGGATAACCTGTTGGGCCAAGTTTGAAAATAGCCTTTTTCAGAGAGTACTTAAGTCCTGATGCATGGTTCAGCTTTTTTAGGGCTCTGAAGGCAAGATGGTAGAGCCTGCGGGTACTCATCCCTGGTGTCAGCCTGGGGATTATCTTTTTTATCGCCTCCTGGGCAGTTTCCTCGGATGCTCCAGAGCGGATAAGGGATTGAAGGAGCTTTTCTCTGTCAAAGGGCTCCTCTTTGCCTGATGCCTTAATAACCCTGAGCGAATTGGTTTTCATCAAAGTTGGCCTCTCTGTTAAGATAGTATTAAGATAACACAAAAGATAAGGATTATCTCCAGCGTTTCATTTATTGCATCCCCTTGATAGGCCTGTTTAAAGGGATATAAAAGTTGAAAGAGTATTTTGGAAAAGAAGGAAGGCTAAAGGATGTGCTTGATGGATACGAGCCAAGGCAGGAACAGCTCCAGATGGCAGAGCATGTTTACAGGGCTTTCAGCAGCGGACAACATCTCATTGTGGAGGCTGGCACTGGGGTGGGAAAGAGCCTTGCCTATCTTGTTCCACTGGCTCACCAGCTGATTGAGGGCCATCTGGAAAGGGCTGTGGTCTCCACCTATACAAAGGCTCTTCAGAGGCAGCTTGTTGAAAAGGATATCCCCTTAATTCATGACCGTCTATTTCCTGAGCTCAGATATGCCCTTTGCTTTGGAAGTGAAAACTATCTATGTCTTCGGAGACTTGAAAACCTCCGAACTCAAGGCCTTTTTGAACCCCTTGAGAGGGAGGAGATAGACAGGATTCTCAGGTGGGTTGAACAGACAGAGACAGGGCTTTACATGGAGGTTACTCCCCATCAGTCTCTCTGGTTTAAGGTCTGCAGAGAAAGTGACCTCTGCCACGGCCGAGACTGTAGATACTACAGCAGGTGCTTTTATCAGAGGGCAAGGGCTGAGCAGAAAAGGGCACATCTGCTTGTTGTAAACCATCATCTGTTCTTTGCAAATCTTGCTTCAGGATGGAATGTGCTTCCACCCTTTGATGGTGTTGTATTTGATGAGGCCCATGAGATTGAGGATGTGGCAACCGATTATCTTGGTGTGGAGTTTTCAAACACAGGACTAAAGTACCTTCTTGACAGTCTTCTGTCAGAGAGAAACAGGGGGCTACTCACAAGGCTCGGGCTTAAAGAGGAAAGGCTTAAGGAGTATGCCCAGATAATAAATCGGATAAGAGAGCAGGGAAACCGTTTTTTTGGCTCCATCTACGAATGGCTTGGCGGTGAAAGGTCAAAGAGAATAGAGGAGGAGGGTCTTTTCCTTGACATCCTTTCAGAGCACCTTGACACTCTTAAGGAGGCACTTGAGGACCTGAAGGAGCACTGCGATGATGAGACCCTGAAGGACCTTCTTGCTTACATTATGAGGATAACTGCAACAAAGGAGGCGGTGGGTGCTCTAACAGAGCAGAGCTTACCCGAGCATGTTTACTGGGCAGAGATGGAGAAGAAAAAGATAAGGCTTGTTGCAAGCCCCATTGAGCCTGCTGATATGCTTGAGGAGATGCTCTTTAATGCCCTTGATACAGTGGTGCTTACCTCTGCAACCCTCTCTGTAAAGAGGTCCTTTCATTATCTGAAGGAGAGGCTTGGTATCGGAGAGGCAGATGAGCTGATACTTTCCTCTCCCTTTAATTACAGGGAAAACATGGTTCTCTATATCCCGACCAATGTGCCTGACCCATCAGAGCCAGACTATGTTGATGAGGTTATCAGGGAGATTGAGAAACTTCTGAACATCACAGGGGGACAGACCCTTGTGCTTTTTACAAGCTATGCTATGATGAATGCAGTAAGAGAGGGTGTTAACTGTCCCGGGCTTACCCTTTATTGTCAGGGTGATTTTGACAGCTTTAGCCTTGTTAATCAGTTCAGAAAGAACCCCCGTTCTGCCCTTTTTGGCACCTACACCTTCTGGCAGGGCATTGACCTTCCAGGAGAGCAGTTAAGGTGCGTTATCATAACAAAGCTACCCTTTTCAGTGCCCACCGAGCCTGTGGTTCAGGCAAGGATAGAGTCATTGACAAAAAGGGGGGTGGATGCCTTTACAAACTATCAGCTACCCCGTGCAATAATCACCTTCAAACAGGGCTTTGGCCGTCTGATAAGAAGCTCTACTGACAAAGGGGTGGTGGCACTGCTTGACAGCCGTGTGCTCAGGCGTGGCTATGGCAGGGCCTTTATAGAGTCATTACCTGATGTCAGGATTACCCATCAAAGGGAGGATGTCCTCTGGCAGCTAACAGGTAAGATGTAGTGCAGCTATCGCTCTTCTGCCTTCAAGCTGATTGAAGGTCCTGACAGCCTGGGTGGTTCTCTGAACTATTACCTCAATGTTTCTCTGCCTTAGTGCCTTCAGGGTATCATCGGGCACCCTCATAACCCCTGCATAGCCTTTTCCTATTACGAGCACCTCGGGTGGCTCTTTCAGCACCTCGGCAAGGTCTTCAAGGCAGAGGCTGTGCCCTTCCTTTCTCCACCAGGGTGATAAAACCCTGTCAGGGAAGATAATCACATCCTTGCTGTAGGTTTTACCATCAACGGTTATCCTTCCAAAGGAGTAATGCTCAATCCTCATTGTCCTAAACAGAAACTACGGAGTTGTCTGAGCCAAAGGGTGATGGGACATACTGGTCGGCAAACCAGTCGTTTTCCCAGATGTGGTCATCTATCAGATAGCGATACTGATACTGTCTTCCCCTTTCAAGGTTTATGGTAACAGTCCAGTCGCCGTTTTTCAGGTGCTTAAGGGGTGTGGCCTTCCTGTCCCAGTTATTAAAGTCACCCACAATCACAACACTTCGGGCATCAGGGGCAGCCTCTCTGGGCAGTCTGAAGGTGACCCTGCAGAGGGGTTTAGTCTTAAGATACTGCTTTTTTAATCCCTTCGGTTTTTGTAAGCTCTTTTTTGTCGTGGCTTTTCCTGCTTTGCCCCTTTTTGTTTTCCCTGCCATCTCAACCCTCCTTTTGCAGTATTTATAGCCCTGACAGGCTATCAGTTACATTCTATATCAGCCCCTGAGAATTAATCAATCGCCCTTTAGAAGCTTAATCAGTTCGTCATAGCTAATCCGTTTCACCCCCAGGCTTTCAGCCCTTTTGAGCTTTGAGCCAGGGTTTTCTCCAACCACCAGGTAGTCTGTTTTTTTTGACACAGAGCTTGCTGCATGCCCGCCCTGGGACTCAATAAGCTCCTCCACTTCCTTGCGAGGCCTCGGCAGTGTGCCGGTAATCACAAAGGTCAATCCCTCAAGGGGTCTTTTCCCCTCCCCCTCTGCCTCATAGTCAGGGTTTTCCACCTGAAGCCCCAGGCCTTTTAGCTCCTCTATTGCCTTTATGTTTTCAGGGTCAGAGAAGAAATCAGCCACACTTGAGGCGATCTTTTCACCTATCTGGGGGATTGTTAGTATCCGCTCCTTTGATACATTATAGAGGTCTTCAAGTCTTTTAAAACTCCTTGCAAGGAGCTTTGCAGTAAACTCGCCGACATGGAGTATGCCCAGAGCATAAAGGAACCTTGCCAGGGTGGTCTTTTTACTTCTCTCAATGGCATCAATAAGGTTCTGGGCTGATTTTTCAGCAAACCTTGGCAGGCTCAGGAGGTCCTCCTTTTTCAGTCTGTAGATATCTGTAAAGTGCTTAATCCTTCCTTCGTTGTAAAGGAG
>CAZIIE010000096.1:0-5881 GCA_964539375.1 uncultured Nitrospirota bacterium
GATATATGAGCACCGATGTTTATAAATACAAAAATGCCTTTAAGACCCCAACCCTCAGAAATGTGGCTGAAAGGGCACCCTATATGCATGCTGGACAGTTTTCAACACTTCATGAGGTGCTCCATTTTTATAGAGATATGCCAGAGGAGATGAGACCACCTGATCTTGAGCATGGCGATTTAACAGACCAGGAACTCTTTTACCTTGAAGAGTTCCTTAAAAGTTTAAGTTCACCACCAGAGTATTTTAAAGGTGGCGGTAGCTAAATGGTTTGAATTTTATGTAAAAATTATTAACTCTTATGCTAAAAAAACTATCAATAGTTTTCTCAGCAGGAGCATTTGGCGGGCTTATAAATAGCCTAACTGTCTGGATTTTTGGTCAGGCAGGAATAACCAAGGCCCTTGGTGTGGCAATAGCTCCCGCACTTTCACCCAAATGGCTCTATCCAAGGATAGTCTGGGGTGGCTTGTGGGGATTACTCTTTATATTACCCATCCTCAAGAACCGCCCCTTTATTCAGGGGCTTCTCTTCAGCCTTGGCCCTACAATTGTTCAACTCTTTGTGGTCTTTCCTCAGAAGGCACATAAGGGTATGCTGGGGTTAGATCTTGGCACACTGACTCCACTTTTCGTAATATTCTTTAACGCAGTCTGGGGTGTGGTTGCAGCATACTGGATAAAGGCCTCAAAATAGAAATATGGCTAATCCTACAGGAGAAAGAAGAAGCCTCTGCGCCTTTGATTATCTTCCAGGAACACTGGCAACCGCATACAAGGGACCGATACAGTCTCTTGTAATATCTGACTTTTGTATTGAGACAATTGATGACAGTGTTGAAATCAAAGGAAGGTTTGTTGATCTTCCTGAATCTTCATACCAGATAAGGCTTATCGCTGAAGGAAAGGTAATCTCAGAGGCTGAAATTAAGGGTGATATATTTTCACTAACTGTCAATAAAAAGGATTTTGAAGATTTTAAGCATCTGCAGATTGATATTATTCAGAAGGGTCGGCATATAGGGACATTTCTAATCAAAACCCCAGAACAGGCTGGCCCCCTCATATCCGCACTTGAGGTAGCAAATGAGGTGGAAGGCCTAAATCTGAGAGGTCTTGTCCGTTTAATTGAAAACCGTTACGGCCTCAGGAAAAAGGCAGAACACCTTGTAGCTGCATCACTCAGCCCGAAAAAGAACTGGCAGGAGTTTTCCACAGAACTTTTCAGCTTCTCTAAAGACCTATACTGGTCTGACATGGAAGCCTTTCAGGGGTGGCTCCCTTTTATAATCAGATTTTTTATTATCTCAATTCAGGAGCTTCCCGCACATATAAAGCCCCTGGATGACCTGGTTTATCTTCTTGAGCTTATAGCTGAAAAATCCGAGCCATCTCTTTCTGAAAGAACATTAAGATTACTTGAAGAGAATTTAAACAGATATGCTGTTGACCTTACATCACGTTTTGTAAGATTGATGAAGACCCTTATAAGGTTAGTCAAAATTTCAAAAAAGGGGTCATTAACTATACCTTTGATTATGGTTAATAGTTTTATAGAAAAATTGGAAAAGACACCTTTCCTTTCAGAGGAAACATTAAAACTACTTGACAGGTCTGATTCTCTCCTTCCCTACTCTAAAGCATCAAGAGAGGAAACAGATAAAATTTTAAATAATCTAAAGGAAGCCCTGATTATAAAAGATATCCCTATCGTGGAAGAGCTACTTAATAAGATAGACCACTCTGTGTTTGATAGTTCAAAAATGGTAAAGGCACTTTTTAAAGCACTGAGGGATTCTGAGAAAATAGATGAATCATCCCTTAAAAGGATTTTAAAGCAGGCTGAAAAGACCATATCTGGAAATGAGAAAGCCCTTGAGACCTTCTCTGAAGAGTTAGTGGCTCTCATTGAGTTTTATTTAAAAAAACAGGACTTCGGTCAGGCAGCCTCAACACTTCAGCTTTTGGATGTATTTGAGCATTCCTTAAAGGAAGACTTCCTTTTTAGACAGAGGCTTATTGAATCAGTTTTTAAATCAGAAAAGAAGGATATAGAAGATATCTATCTAAAGATGGCATCCAGAGTTATAATCCCCACATCGGGTTTTAAGGGTTACATAGAAGATACCTGGGAGCCACTTTTTAATAAAAAACATCTTGAAAGGTTAAAGTCCTTTTTAATGATTTTAATCAAAGGTGGATACAGAAATGAAAGGTTCCTTGCTTCAGTAATAACAAATCTCTATATGATTGATCTGTTTATCCCTGATGAGGCTTTGTTTCAGAGGCTTATTACAGAGTATCTCAACGAAGTGCCCCTTGGTAATCTGTTTATCCTTCACTATCTGCTCTTAAAAAGACTACCAGTTTACTACAATGAAGTGGGTGCTACTGGACGTATCCGTGATATCAGCACTGAGCTTGATTCCTGGGGAAACGACCCTGTACTGTATTTTCTCAGAAAACAGGTGCATGTAAACAGTGGTCCCCATAACATAGAACTCGTAAAGAAAATACTCCTTTCATGGAAGCTCAATTCATTGGAACCATTAAGAAACTCAATACCTGATGACCTTTTAAACAGTTATAATTCAGCTATTCTCAGAGATTATAATGGGGCAATTAATTTAATCTTTAAGCAATTTAACATTAACTCATTAGATTGTCTTTTGCCACTAAAAGATGATTTGCTAAAAGGGGCATTGAAATCCTCTAAGTTGTCTGCTGAGATAAAAGAAAAGGTCATTCTTATGATTTCGCTATTTAAGGAGTTAAACAACAAATATGGCATCATCAAAGACTCTGAAGTGCCAGAGCCAGTTCGGCTTATAAGTGACATGGATAGACTAAAAAAAATCTTTACCTCTTCAAAGAAATCCACTCCCGAGGAACAGCTCTATTTCAAAAGACACATTGCCTTTGGAATTCCCTCGGTTATGGGCACATACAGAGAGGAGAAGTTTGATTCATTAATGGAGTTTATAAAATTTGAAGATAAACTCAGGGTCTGCCTTGATATGATTGGAGACCCTTCCAGCTTTGAACTGAAAGAGGGTCTCGGTTTTTTAAGCAATGAATTAAAACTCTTTTACGATGTCTTTCATATTTTTGGATTTAATATGCCAAACCTGAAAGAAACTATAATACTCCTCAATAAACACAGTCTTTATTTAAGTCAGTTGATTGACCTCTTCAGAGGTCTTGAAAAGGAACTCATCTTTGTTATTGAAAACTTTTACAGATGGTTTTTATCACCTGTTAACAGCCTTCTTGGTAAACTTAAAAAGGACGAACTATCTTCACCGTTAAGGCATTCCCTTAAAGCCCTTCCTGACAGGCAGGCCCTTACCGATATCGCCTTGAGACAGATTATCACCTCTGTTCCAGGTCTTCAGGAATACGACCGTTATCTTAACAATATCATGGCTAAATTGGTTGAAATAGCTGAATCACAGCCTGACAGGCTTATAAACCAGGGTAAACAGAAGGATAAAGCCCTTTATGTCCTTCATGCTCTTACAGCAGAGGAGGCTACTACTTTAGCACCTATAATCGGGAGTAAGGCAAAAAACCTGGCTGTGCTTTTCTCAAAGGGTATAGAGGTCCCCTTTTCTGTGGTATTGAGTGCATCCTTTACCTTTGGTGGAAGAGAAAGGTTAAAGGAGCTGGCTAAAAGGGCTGTTTCCCTGATTGAGGAACACAGCTCCAGGGCCTATGGTTCTGAATCCGCACCTTTATTTCTTGCTGTAAGAAGTGGCTCCTATGTATCAATGCCTGGCATACTTGATTCTATCCTTTACTGTGGTATCACCTCTAAAACATTAAAGGCCCTTTTAAAGGAAACTGATAATCCTGAATTTTGCTGGGACTCCTATAGAAGGTTTATTGAACACTATCTGTCTGTTGTCCACTCTCTTAACCCTCCTAAAACAGAAGGTGATAGTAAAACTCAATGTGAGCATTACCTTGAATTTGCTCGGGCTAATTCTATTGTTATACCTGATGACCCCTGGGAGCAGTTAACTGACTGTATCAATGGTGTATATGACTCCTGGTTTTCTGAAAAGGCCCTTTCTTATAGAAAGGCCATGAGCATCTCTGAACACTGGGGTACTGCGGTTTTACTTATGCCCATGCTATGGGCTAACTTTCCAGAGGCTGGTGCATCGGTCTTTTTCAGTCGCGACCCTAAGACCTTTTCTCCCATTCCCTTTGGTGAAACAAAAAGGTCTTCAACCGGTGATGACATCGTTTATGGTGGACATATAAGCACACCTATATCCTCTGTTCAATCCCGAGATGTATTGTCTCTTGAAGAATCAGACCCTGAGCTATACCGAATACATTACGAAACAGCCCGAGCTGTTGAAGAGGCAATGGAAGGAGTGCCTCAGGAAATTGAGGCATCTTACCTCAAGGATAATGGAAAGTGGAGATTATGGGTGTTACAAAGCAGACCGATGGAATTTTACCGCAAAGAGATTGACCGTTTTCATGAAGTATGCAAAATGGAGTCAAATATCCTTTCACGGGGGATTGGTGTGCACGGGGGTGCCCTCAGTGGCATTGCAACCTTTGAAAAAGATGTCAGCAGACTAAAACAGTTAAAGGAACAATCCGATATGCCCCTTATACTTATCAGGAAAGAGACCAGCACAACCGATGCAGAAACAATGCCCTATGTGGACGGCCTTTTAACTTCAACCGGTGGGGTTACCTCCCATGCCTCGGTGCTTGCAAAGAAATTTAATATCACAGCTGTTGTGGGTTGCACAGAACTTGTAATTGACGAAAAGAAAGGGTTTGCAAAGATAGGAGATTATACTATAAAGGAAGGCACGCCCCTTTCTATTGATGGCGCAACTGGCAGAGTTTACAGTGGTATATGCACAATAACCTTTAAGGAAGGCACGGTTAATCAAGTATGAGTAAAGAGGCAATAGAAAGGTTAATAAAAACTCTATCAAAGGGTATAAAGGTTGATGACCTGAAGCTCTTTCTTCAGGACCTTCAAAGGGGCAGATTTATTGAAGAAAGAGATTACAGATTGCTGGCTGTAAAAAATAACAACAGAATACACATTGCCTATATTAAATGTTTCTTTGGAAGACCACCCCATTACAGACCCTGGATAGAGGTCTTTTCCATCAACCCTGAAGTGGACTTTTTTAGAACCAGTGTTTCTACAGAACTTTTTGAACTTTTTGCAGAGGCCCTTGATTGGGGCGAAAGCCTTTTTATTGAATATGCCCAGGATAGAGAAACAGAAAGGATGTTAGAACTGGGTAAAGATGTTGAGGCTACCCCCCTTGGAAAAAGGCTAAAAGAGCTTGGCTTCCGCTGGTTTAAAGACTGGTACTTCCCTGAAGGTGCCATGGAAGGAGGTCAGAAGTTACAGGCTCAAAAATAGAAAAAACATTATTTTTCAAGCCACTGGTAATTTTAATGTATAATCTATAGTGAAAACGGCCCGACCAGCGGTCGGAGCATTCTGGGATTCTTCATAAAAAGGAGGAAAGGTAATGAAGGGTTTTATCTATGGGCTGTTAGTAATTTTATTTTCAGTTATACTCTTTTCCTGTTCTTCATATACCAAAAGAGGGGAGCCCACTCCCCATCCTGGTCACCCTGGCCATGAGTATCATTATTAGTTGGTTATTGGTATATTGGTATATTGGTAAATTGGTATATTGGTGTATTGGTTAGTGGTTATTGGTTATTTGTGATAGATTTAGTTTAATGGAGCGTCGTAACTTAGGTAAAGGCCATGTTATTTTTAATACTTTAAAAGGAGTTTGGAGATGCTAAAGAAGATCAATCCCACTACTTTAAAGGTCTGGGAACAATTACATAATCACTACGAAGAGATGAAAGATGTCCA
>CAZIIE010000097.1:0-5855 GCA_964539375.1 uncultured Nitrospirota bacterium
ACAGGATGTTTATCTCAGGACAGAAAAGGCCCAGGGCAAGGATGCCATAGATAAGGTTCAGAAGGCAAACAAAGCATCAAAAGGTACAGCAAAGGACAATGTGATGCTTTCGGGAAAGGCCAGGGAGGTTGACCAGCTCAAAAAGGCTGTTGAGGCCCTTCCTGACATCAGGACAGACAGGGTGGAAGCGATAAAGAAGGCAATTGAGGCAGGCACCTACCGGATAGAGCCTGAAAAGATCGTGAACAAGATGTTTGAGGAGATATGAAATCAAGGGATGAACTGAAAAGAATCCTGCAGGAAGAAATCAAATGTTACTGCAGGCTTAATGACCTCCTGAAGGAGGAAAAGGATGCCATAATTTCCTTCAAGCCCGCCCAGCTTGAGGAGGTGGCAAAGAAGAAGGACACGCTGGCACTGCAGATCAGACTGCTTGATGAGGAGAGAAAAAGACTGGTTGATGAGTTGGCCAGCCATTACGGAACAGGGCGTAGTCTTACCGAGATATACAATGCCACCGGTGATGACGATTTTCTCAGGATTCGCTCCGAACTGGTAAGTGTGCTTCAATCCATTGAGGAGCTAAACGAGATAAACAGGATCTTTATAGAAAGGGCAACCTTTCACCTGAAGACATCGGCCTCCTTTCTTCAGTCAGTAACTGCAAGGGCTGATGTAAAAAACAGGGTCATGCGAGAGGTCTGAGATGTCACTTTTTTCCATCTTTGATATAGGAAAAAACGCCCTCCTTACATCTCAGGCAGCCCTTGATGTAACTGCCCACAACATAGCCAATGTAAACACCCCTGGGTACAGCCGTCAGGAAATCGTGCTTGAGACCCAGCCACCGGTTAAAACCAGTATCGGTTACATTGGAAGAGGTGTTCTTGCAAGGCAGGTTAAAAGGTATTATGATGGCTTTCTTCAGAGGCAGATATTTAAGCAAAGACAGCTTCTTGGCCGTTCAAATGTCCTTTCAGATATCTACAGACAGCTTGAGAGCATATTCAACGAGCAGGTTGAGTCAGGCTTTTCCTCGGCCTATTCAGAGTACCTGAACGCCTGGCATGAGGTTTCAGCAAATCCTGACTCAAAGGCCCAGAGGGCGGTTCTCCTTTCCAAGGCAGAAGCCCTTGTTGGCAAGGCAAAGCAGATTGAAAGCTCCATGACCTCACTGCTGTCAGATATAAACACCGATGTATCAAACACAGTTGAGGAGATTAACTCCCTTGCCAGGGAGATAGCAACATTGAATGAAAAAATAGCCCAGGTTGAGGCTGGAAGCTACCTCAAGGCCAATGACCTGAGAGACAAACGGGACAATCTGATGAACCAGCTTTCAGAGCTTGTTGGCTACTCCTATTATGAGGATTCCTCTGGCAAGGTAACCATTATGGTGGGCAGGAAAAACCTTGTAGAAGGTGTTGACTACAATGAACTCTCACTGAGCCACAACCAGGACGGCTCAGTAAACATACTTTTTGGCTCAGAAAACATAAATGACCTTCTTGACAAGGGTAAGCTTGAGGCACTGCTTACTGCATCAGAGCAGATAAGAGGGGGGCCTCTTAAGGATTTCCGCCGACTGATAGCAACTATTGTCAGGGAGACCAATGTTCAACACGAAAAGGGTTACGGCCTTGATGGTGGAACGGGCAGGGACTTCTTTGATAAACTGACCGTTAAAAGTTACGATTACTCAGACGGAGCTGATATCACCTCTGCCACCATTACAAGCTTTAACTCCCTTGTGCTTCATGAGTATGAGATAGAGTTCACAACACCAACCACTTACCAGGTAAAGGACCTTGACACAGATACTGTGATCAGCTCAGGCACCTACACAAGCGGCAGTCCCATCTGGTTTAAAGGCATAAGCGTTACCATTGAAAACTCAGGGGGCACACCCCAGACAGGCGACAGCTTTGTAATAAGCCCCTTTGAAAATGCTGTTGATGACTTCTCTGTTTCCCTGACCGACACAGACCAGGTGGCTGCAGCATCGGACAGCGCAGCCCTTCCTGGAGACAATACCAATGCCCTTGAGATAATAAACATATACAATTCTGATATAACCGAGCTTGACTCAACCCTGGCAGACTTCTATAGCTCAATTGTGTCTGATGTGGGTGTGTTGAGTGCTGCATCCCAGGACAGCGTGAAGTTTGAAGAGACCCTGATGGAGGAGCTAAACAGCCGCAGAGAGGCACTGTCAGGGGTAAACCTTGATGAGGAGGCAGCCAATCTCATAAGGTATCAGAAGGCCTTTGAGGCTGCCACCCGACTTATTCAGCTGACCGACCAGCTTACAGAGGAGGTGCTCAAGTTAGTATGAGGATATCCACCTTCCAGATATACGACAACCTAATCCGCAGCATAAGAGACAACATGGGCAGGCTCTCCCTTGAAGGTGAAAGGCTCTCTTCAGGGAAAAAGCTCAACAGGCCTTCAGATGACCCTGTAGGTGCAGGAAAGTCTATCTCCTACAGGCTAAGCATTGGCGAGTATGAGCAGTACAGGAGAAACCAGAACGAGGCCTCATCCTATCTTGAGGCCACCGATACCGCCCTTGAGGGGCTTACCGATGCCCTTACAAGGGTGAGGGAACTGTCTCTTTCAGCACTGAACGATACCCTTTCTGAACAGGACAGAGAGGCCATTGCAAAGGAGGTCTCCCAGCTTAAATCCCACACCCTTGGGCTTGCCAACACCAGATACAGGGACCGCTACATCTTTAGCGGTATGCTCTATGACCGCGCTGCCTTTGACTCATCAGGCGCCTACCAGGGTGATGAAAACTTCATTGAGACCATGATAAGCCCTGACCTTAAGGTCAGGGAAAACATTATCGGCACTGATGCCTTTGCCTTTCAGCTTGATGAACATGAGGTTATTGAGCTTGATGACGGTAGATACATCCACTACATACCAGGTAAGGTCATAGACCCG
The DNA here is from genome assembly GCA_964539375.1 of uncultured Nitrospirota bacterium. Taxonomy (GTDB): domain Bacteria; phylum Nitrospirota; class Thermodesulfovibrionia; order Thermodesulfovibrionales; family JdFR-85; genus JAADIE01. The sequence continues at coordinate 2,950 of CAZIIE010000097.1, forward strand.
AGCAACCCCGAAACAAGGGTTTATGTTGCCATCTCAAGTAGCGATGACAAGGGCCTCGTTGAAACAGCAATTAAATCCTCCTGGCCACCTTCAAACCCACCCGTTGAGGATGCCCTTTACTTTGACAGCACCATAGAGATGCTTGGCAAGCTAAACACCGCCCTTGAAAACAACAACACCACCAGGGTCAGTGCCCTTGTAAGGACCGTTGATTATGCCATCAATCAGGTCTCAGACATCCGTGCTGAGGTGGGAGCAAGGCTCAATCTGATATCTAACAGTCAGAACCTTTCAGAGGACACAGTGCTTTCCCTTAAAGAGACCCTGTCTGAGGTGGAAGATGCTGATATAACCGAGGTTGTATCAAACATGGCAAAGTATCAGACTGCCCTTGAGGCACTGAGAAATGCTGGTGCAAGGATTATGACCCAGTCTTTACTGGACTTTCTGAGATAAACCTTCAGTAACCACGGGAGGCAGGATGCTGGTTTTGACAAGGAGGTCAGATGAAGCCATCAGGATAGCTGATGATATCCTGATTAAGGTTGTGGAGATTAAAGGGGGTCAGGTTCGTATCGGCATTGAGGCACCAAAGGGAGTGAGGATTTACAGAGAGGAGCTGTACCAGAGGATAAGTAAAGAGAACATCCAGTCGGCCAATCCTGACGAAAGGGTTTTCACGAGACTAAAGGAGGTCTTCAAGAGGCAATGATTGAGTTTGATACAACCCGATTCGGCAGATTATCGGTTCAGGAAGACAGGGTTATTCACTTCCCCCACGGGCTAATCGGTCTTTCCCACCTGAAGCGTTATGTAATACTTGATTATAAAGATACTGAGGTCAAGTGGTTACAGTCCATTGAAGACCCTGCAGTTGCCTTCATCGTGATTGAGCCCTTTGTGCTTGACAAAAACTACGAACTGAACCTGCCCCAGCAGGTTGCAGACCTGCTTGATGCAAAAGAGTCCTCTGACCTGGTTGTCCTGATTATCCTGAGGGTTCAGGACGAAAGGGTGATTGCAAACTTTCAGGGTCCACTGGTAATTAACACGAAAAACATGAGGGGCATTCAGATAATTGTTGAATCTGCCAGCATAGTATCATATAATAACATCAGCACCCTTGAAAGGAAATAAAAACCTCTTAATCACCTATGGCAGATGTGCTTGGCATAATTGTAGGCGGAGGGCCTGCCCCTGGAATTAATGGCGTTATAAGTGCTGCCACAATTGAGGCCATCAACTCGGGTCTCAGGGTGGTCGGTATAAAGGATGGCTTCAAACGTCTATTTCTTGGTGACAAAAGGGCAGCCATCCCGTTAAACATAGAGGATGTATCAAGAATACACATTGAAGGTGGCTCAATCCTTCGCACCTCCCGTGATTATCCTGCCCGTTTAAAAACAGGCCTTAAAAAGATGATGTCCACCCTTGAGGAGCTTAACATACGCTACCTCATCACAATCGGTGGAGATGGCACATCCTTCATGGCAAGACTGATTGAACGGGAATCAATGGGCAGAATTTCCATCGTGCATGTTCCTAAGACCATTGATAACGACCTCCCCATACCTGGTGGTATGCCCACCTTTGGCTATGAGACCGCCCGCCACATAGGTGTGGAGCTTGTAAAAAACCTGATGGAAGATGCAAGAACAATGGGCAGATGGTATTTTGTAACCACCATGGGTAGATACACAGGACATCTTGCCCTTGGCATTGGTAAGGCAGCTGGAGCAACTGTGACCCTTATCCCTGAGGAGTTCCCTGAAAAAAGGCTTTCCTTCAGAAAGGTGGCAGATGTGCTGGAAGGAGCAATCATTAAGAGGCTATTCTTCGGTAAAGACCACGGAGTGGCAATCCTTGCCGAGGGTATAGCCTATAAATTCAATATCAAAGAGCTTAGCAAATATGAAGAGGTAACCAGGGATGAGGCTGGAAGGGTCAGGCTTTCGGAGATACAGCTTGGCAGGGTTATGAAGCACTTTGTTAAGGAAAGCCTTGAAAAAAGAGGCATAAAGCTAACCATTGTTGACAAGAACATTGGCTATGAGCTTAGAGCTGCCGACCCCATTCCCTTTGACATTGACTATACCCGTAACCTTGGTTATGGTGCTGTGAGATACCTGCTAAGTGGTGGGTCTGGGGCTATGATTGTCCTCTATGATGGTCACCTTCGCCCCATCCCCCTGAAGGACCTCGTTGACCCCCAGACCGATAAGACCCGTATTCGTGAGGTAAGCATAAAGTCAGAGGGATATGAGGTTGCCCGCAAATATATGATAAGACTTGAAAAATCAGATTTCTCAGAGGAACGTCTAAAACAGCTTGCAACTGTAGCCCGCATGACCCCTCAGGAGTTTAAAAAGAGGTTCTACTATACGGTCAGATAGCCCCCATTTCTTGCCCCAGGTCTTCTGTTAATCAAAAAGAACTGTTAATTTCTCTAACCAGAGCTCTCCGAGTCAACTATTCAAAGGCTGAAGGCCACAGGCTTATGAAACCAAAATCCCAAATCCTAAATCCTAAAATTTAAAATCTAAAATCTTAAATCTTAAATCTTAAAAACCCTTAAGCCTGAATTAATGGGGTTTTTGTGGGGGCAGGGAAACTCAAAGGGGCTTCGCCCCTTTGGAACCCCAATATTGGAAAAAATTAATTCATATTAAATGAGGAGTTTGAGGGGCTTTGCCCCTCAAAGGGGCTTCGCCCCTTTGAAACCCCAAAAAGGAAAAAGATTTTATTTAATGGGGAGATTGAGGGGCGGAGCCCCTCAAAGGGGCTTCGCCCCTTTGAAACCCCTATAATGTAAGAATATAATCAATATTAAATGGGGAGATTGAGGGGCGGAGCCCCTCAAAGTTCAAGCTAAAAGTTCCTTTAAGTAATCCTGATTTTCTGCAAAC
>CAZIIE010000098.1:0-5821 GCA_964539375.1 uncultured Nitrospirota bacterium
ATATAATATTTTCAAATCCAATTAGTCAAAGGCCTGATTTTAAAGCAATAAACCCTAATCTATTAAAGTTTTATTTTTTCTTTTTCTTTTTATATGATTTTGAGTATAATATTAAGATTTAAATAAAAAATAATTCAGCCAGAAGCCTTTGGCTTGAAACCCTTTTTGCATTATAAAGACAATTAATGCTCGCTAAAGAAGGTAGTTTAGTTGGAAAATTGTATAACAGGTCTGTTAAAATTTATGACCATGAAAAATAACAGGGGGTAACTATGAATATGGAAGGACAGGTTGCTCTGGTAACAGGCGCTGGTCGTGGAATAGGTAAGGCAATTGCTGAAAGGCTCTCCTCAAAGGGTGTCAGGGTCATAGTGGCTGACCTAAATCTACAGGATGCTGAAGAAACTGCAAAGGAGATTTCTGAAAAGGGCGTAGAAGCAAAGGCTATTCAGGTAGATGTATCATCCTCAGAAAGTGTGAAAAAGATGTTTGAAGATACAGTAAACACCTTTGGTGGCGTTGATATCCTCGTAAACAATGCTGGCATTACAAGGGATACCCTTGTGCTCAGGATGAAGGAAGAGGACTGGGATGCAGTAATCAATGTAAATCTAAAGAGTGTATTTCTGTGCTCTAAAGAAGCAATCAGGATAATGTCAAAAAAGAGATACGGGCGAATTGTAAATATTGCCTCAGTGGTGGCATTCATGGGTAACCCAGGGCAGGCAAACTATTCTGCCTCCAAAGCCGGAATTGTGGGCCTCACAAAGACCCTTGCACGGGAATATGCAAGCAGAGGTATTACCGTTAATGCTGTAGCCCCTGGTTTCATTCAGACCGCCATGACCGAAAAGTTACCAGAAAAAGTAAAGGAGGAGATGCTCAGGTCTATACCTGTTGGCAGGTTTGGAACTGTAGAGGATGTGGCTACAGCTGTAGCCTTTCTTTCTTCTCCAGAGGCAGGTTACATCACAGGCCATGTGATACATGTAAATGGTGGTATGTACATGTGAAGTTTGTGAAAAAGGGCCATTCTGGTCTGTTTAATACATTTAGTCTGGAGGTATGAGAAGATGAACGTAGAAGAAAAGGTAAAGGAACTTATCTCAAAACAACTCGGTGTTGACCCAGAGCAGGTTACACCTGAGGCATCCTTTGTTGAAGACCTTGGTGCTGATTCTCTTGACACAGTTGAGCTTGTAATGGCCTTTGAGGAAACCTTTGGTGTAAGCATTCCTGATGAGGATGCAGAAAAGATATCAACAGTTCAGGATGCAATAGACTACATTAAAAACAAATCTTCATAAAAGGATTTTATGAAAAGAAGGGTTGTAATCACTGGTATAGGTGTAATTACACCGCTTGGTACAGGTGTTGAGAAAACCTGGAAGGGGCTTTTAGAGGGGCGTTCAGGTATAGGAAAAATCACCCATTTTGATGCCTCCGAGTTGCCTGTCCAGATTGCTGGAGAGGTAAGGGATTTTAATCCCGAGGATTACATTGAGCCTAAAGAGATTAGAAAGATGGACAGGTTCATCCATTTTGCCCTTGCAGCCTCTGAGATGGCAATAAAGGATGCAGGGCTTAAAATTGACAGCTCCAATGCTGACAGGGTAGGGGTGATTATAGGTTCTGGTATCGGGGGGCTTCCAAAAATTGAAGAATATACCCTTATACTTCATGAAAGAGGCTACAGGAGGGTTTCACCCTTTTTTATACCCATGAACATTATCAATTTAGCAGCAGGTAGAGTTTCAATCAGGTTTGGAGCAAAGGGACCCAACTCTGCTGTAGTGACCGCCTGTTCATCCGGCTCCCATGCTATTGGTGATGCCTTCAAAATAATACAGCGAGGCGATGCTGATGCCATGATAGCAGGAGGTTCTGAAGCGGTGATATGTCCTCTTGGAATAGCAGGTTTTACAGTAATGAAGGCACTCTCAAAGAGAAACAACGAGCCCGAGAAGGCAAGCCGTCCCTTTGACCTTGAACGGGATGGTTTCGTGATGGCTGAAGGTGCTGGTATTGTTGTGATGGAGGCTCTTGACCAGGCCTTGAAAAGGGGAGCAAAGATTTATGCTGAGGTGGTTGGTTATGGAATGACAGGCGATGCCTATCACATAACTGCACCATCACCAAATGGAGAGGGCGCTGCAAGATGTATGAAGATGGCAATTGATGATGCAGGTATCAGACCTGAGGAGGTAAATTATATAAATGCTCACGGAACATCCACAAAGTTTAATGATGAACTTGAGACCATGGCAATTAAGACCGTTTTTGGTGAACATGCCTATAAGGTAGCAGTTAGCTCAACCAAATCAATGACTGGCCATCTTCTTGGAGCTGCAGGTGGCGTTGAGGCGGTCATATCTGCCCTGAGCATCTATCACGATGTTGTCCCTCCAACAATAAACCTTGAAAATCCTGACCCGGAATGCGACCTTGATTATGTTCCGAATAAAAAGAGAGAGATGACCGTAAATTATGCCCTTTCTAACTCCTTCGGATTCGGTGGAACCAATGCATGCCTCCTATTTAAAAAATTTAGAGAAGTTTGAAAAAACCATCAACTACACCTTTAAAGACAAATCTCTCCTTAAAGAAGCTCTGACTCACAGTTCCTATGCTAATGAGCATCAGAAGGAAGGCATAAGAGATAATGAAAGGCTTGAGTTTCTTGGCGATGCTGTGCTTGGTCTTTCAGTAGTAGAGACCCTTTTCAGGGCAGAAGATTTGTTGTCTGAGTCAGAGATGGCAAGGCTCAAATCCTTTCTGGTCTCAAAGAGTGTTCTTTCAGAAATTGCAAGAGAACTCTCCATAGGAGATTTTTTACTTCTTGGAAAGGGCGAGGAGCGTTCGGGTGGCAGAGAAAAGGAAAATATCCTTTCCGATGCAATGGAGGCTGTATTTGGTGCGATTTATATTGATGGTGGTTTTAATAAGGCAAAAAGGGTTGTGCTGAAACTTCTGGATAAACACATAAAGAAGACCCTCAAGACCAGAGAGGCTCACGACTTTAAGACCGTGCTTCAGGAATTTACTCAGGAGAAATTTGCCCTTTTGCCTGAATACACTGTGGTTAAAGAAGAAGGCCTTGAACATCAAAAAACCTATGTGGTTGAGGTTACCATAAAGGGTAAGAAGATGGGAAAGGGCAGGGGAAGAAGCAAAAAGGAGGCACAGATGATGGCTGCAAAGGAGGCTCTTGAGAGGCTCAGGAAAGGTGAAAAACCCTCTTAATAAACCTCATTCCTGCTACAAGGCAAATAAAACCCGATAGGGCGAGGGTAACAGGCGTTCCGATATAATCAGCCAGGGTGCCTATAATAAGGCTCCCCACAGGCACCATTCCAAGAAAAAAAAGTGAAAACACACTCATTACGCGACCACGAATGTGGTCGTCAACACTGAGCTGTACAATGCTGTTTGCATTGGCAAGAAAGCTTACAAGGGACCATCCTGCAACAAAAAGACAGAGCACAGTAAGAAGGGTAATCCTGCTAAGTGAAAAGGATATCATAAAAACAGAAAAAAGTAGACCCGATGCAGACATGTAGGCCCTTTTGTTTTTCACATCTCCAAGAAAGGCAAGGGTAAGGGCTGCTGTAAAGGCACCAAGTCCAGAAGAACTCATTAAAAAACCAAGCCCCTTTGCACCTATTTTCAGTATATCTTCAGCATATACTGCAAGAAAGTGATGGTAGGGGATGCCAAAGAGACTGAATATCATTATGGTGCTTATAACAAGGGAGAGGTCTCTGCGACCGAGTATGAAGCCAAACCCTTCCTTTATGTCTCTGATAATACCCTTTGATTTTTTTGGTCTTGATTGCTCTGAAAGAGTCATTGACCGCAACACAAGTACAATGGGCACAAAACTCACAGCATTTAAAAAGAAACACCAGTGAACACCTAAGTTTTCAATAACTAAACCAGCTATTGCAGGGCCAAGCATTCTTGCACCATTAAAGGCAGCCGAGTGAAGGGATATGGCATTAAGGAGATTGCCTCTTCCAACCATCTCAATAAGAAAGGACTGCCTGATGGGGAGGTCTATTGCGGTTATAAGTCCCATTAAAAAGGCCAGAAGCAGTATGTGCCACACCTTTACAAGGCCTGTCACTGTCAAAATTCCTAAAAGAACAGGTGGTATTATACCCATTGACTGGGTAAGCACAAGAAGCGACTTTTTTGAAAATCGGTCGGCAAGAAGACCACCAAAAAGGGTAAATAACATAATTGGTAGAGAAAGCGCTGTCCCGAGAAGTCCAAGATAAAGGGGAGAGTGGGCAAGCTCATAGATGAGCCATGCCTGCCCTGCCTGATGCATCCATGTTCCAGCAAGAGACAGAAACTGGGCTGATATAAAAAGGCGATAGTTCTTTATGTAAAGTGCAGAAAAGGACCTTACATTTCTGTTCATAGAGATACTACATTGTAACATAAGAGTGATAGATAATTTGACTAAAGGAGGCAAAATATATTATTTTAAATATCTACGGGGCGTAGCGCAGCCTGGTTAGCGCACCTGCCTTGGGAGCAGGGGGTCGGTGGTTCGAATCCACTCGCCCCGACCATAAAACCTTCAGACCTTCCTTTCAGCTTTTCCATCTTATAAATCTAACCAAAATAATTAAAGGGCATATTTTTGTATTTAAAGGAACAACGATGACAATAGAAGGTGGGCTGGCATCACCCTCGGATGAGGTAATCCCTTCCTCAGGTGATGCCTGTTTTGAAAAACTGAGGGTTATCCTCTAAATCTCTGAAGGGCCTTAAGAAGCTGCTTGTCTCCCTCAAGGTCACCAAGGCAGGTGGCAATTATCCCATCCACAACGCCAACCAGCTTTTGAGCAAAATCCTCAGCACCCTCCATGTTTGTTGTTGGTGCCCAGCCAATCCTTTCGAGAACCTTTTTGTTCTTTTCTGTCTCTACAACAAAGTAAGGGTAGATGGACTTTCCAAGCTTTTTACACTCTTCAGCAACCTCTTTCAATTTAGGTAGCGACTCTTCATCTAACCTGAGGAAGAAGCAGAAATCCCACTGGTCCTTAATACGGGCGATTGCGTCAGCAGCTGGTCTTCGGCTTGTTACAAGGCAACCAAGTTTAAGATTTTTTACCTTTGCTACCTCTCTGAGAAAGTCCCTAACCTCTTCGGCAGGACCAGTGGAGCGTCTGAAGTTTTCAATCTCCTCCTCTGTGGTAAGAAGTTCACAGTTTCCATCCCTTCTCGTCCTTATAGGATGACCGTACCTTGGAGCATCTCCAGGGTCAGGAATCATACCATCTATTCCTACTGCATCACAAGCCTTTGCCACAGCTGCAATCTCAACAGGTCCCTTGTAGTTTGTAATCAGCATTGGAAGTGCCATTGTGTTTGGATACTTGGTCTTCAATGTACAGGCAACTGCGGTTGCAGAGGGTGCAGGCATGCCACCGGCACTGTCAGTAATATTCCAGCCATCTACAAGGTCTTTCAGCTCTTCTGCCAGCTCAAGAAAGTTTGCCCTTGGGATGAATTCATAAAGAACCTTCATAAAAATCCTCCTTCTTGAATTAAAGTTTTCTTAAAAGTCCTTTCTTCATAATCGTTGAAGAAAGGAAGAATTTAAAAGACTAAATAATGAAAAGTATTTTATAATTCAGATTGTGGTTTTGTCAAAATGTTATCTTCCGTATAAAAGCTCCTGAAAACAACAAAAATTGACACATCATGGTTCGGTTAGTTTATAATAAATATCTGAATTAAGTCCAAACAAAAGCGCCCGTAGCTCAGCAGGATAGAGCAACTGACTTCTAATCAGTGGGTCGGGGGT
>CAZIIE010000099.1:0-5705 GCA_964539375.1 uncultured Nitrospirota bacterium
GGTGTCCACTTTTAAAAGACAAATGACACCTGATTAGCTTCTATTTGAAAAATTTCTTCTGATGTGATATTAATATCATAGGGCGATGGAGTCCGCCTTTAACCGCCTTTGGCAATGCCATAGGGCTGATGACTCCTGTAGAAATTCTATAACAGGAGGTGTGCTCTATGGCTGCTGATTACAAGTCCCTCAGAGACCAACTCCTTCGGCTAATCGATGAGGCATCCACCATAGAGGCAGTTTCCCAATGTCCCTGTAGTGAACTACAGGACAAGCTCCTTCAGAACAGGTTTAATCTGGTTGTTGTGGGGCAGTTCAAGCGAGGAAAGACCACCTTTATTAATGCCCTTCTTGGTGAAGACCTGCTTCCCACTGCGGTTGTCCCCCTTACATCTATTGTTACGGTAATTGAGTATGGAAGGTTTATTGAGATAAAGGTCTACTTCTTAAACGGAACCCAGCAGAGCATACCTGTGGAGTCACTTCCTGAGTATGTAACAGAAAAGGGCAATCCAAGGAACGAAAAGAATGTGGCAGAGGTACTTATAAGATACCCATCAGATTATCTAAAGGATGGGGTAAGACTTATCGACACACCCGGGGTGGGCTCTGTTTATCAGCACAACACAGATGTGGCCTATGAGTATCTACCCCGTTCTGATGCAACAGTGTTTCTCATCTCGGTTGACCAGCCCCTCAGTAAGGCAGAGGTTGATTTTCTCAGGGATGTCAAGCAGTATGCTGACAGGATATTCTTCCTTCAGAACAAGGCAGATTACCTGAGCCCTGAGGATCTCAGGGAGTCGATGGAGTTTATCCGAAACACATTGATTGAGGAGGTAGGTTTTGACTCGCCTGAACTCTATCCTGTCTCGGCAAAACTCTGCCTTGAGGGAAAGCTAACAGGTGATGAGGAAAAGCTTAAAAGGAGCAATATGCCAAGGTTTGAAGAAAGGCTAAGAAGGTTTCTTGTGGAGGAAAAGGGTTTTATACTAATACGGTCAGTAGCCAATAATCTGCTGAGGGTGGTATCAGAGGCAGAGCTCAGAACAGACCTGCAGCTTAAGAGCCTTCTTACCCCTCTTGAGGATATCCAGAAGAGGCTTGATGCCTTTGAGGAAAAGGAAAGGGAGATTGTATCTGAAAAAAGGGACTTCGAGATACTACTTGAAGGGGAGACAAAAAGGATAATAGATGAGGTGCTTGACCCTGACCTTCAGAGTGTAAAAAAGGAGCTTTCAGAGCGGATGCTTGCTGAATATGAAGAGGTTTATCAGAAAAACAGAAACCTCCCACCATCAAAACTGCGCAAGACCCTTGAGCAGTTCATAAGACAGTCCCTCAGCGAGTACTACGCTGTGTTCAGGAAGAACGAGGACACCAGGGTTTCCATGGCCTTTGAGAAGGTGGCAGAGAGATTTCAGAAGAAGATCAATCAGATTGTTGATGAGCTGCTTACCTACTCTTCAGAGCTCTTTGATATCCCCTTTGAGAGGTTTAATGCCGAGGCACTCTGGAGTATGGAGTCCTCCTTTTACTTTAAATTTAAGGATGAACCTCTGATGATAGAGATGCTTGGAGAGGCACTAACATCCCTTATGCCAAGGTTTTTAAGTAACCGGATTATATACAAAAACATGAAAAACTATCTGCTTGAGATGATAGAGCGGCAGGCTGGACGCATCAGATGGGATTTTGTTGACCGGCTACAAAAAAGCCGCCTTGAATTTCGCTGGCAGATGCTTGGCAGGATTGACGAGACCATAAAGGGTATAAAAGAGGCAATCGAAAAGGGCATAGAGTATCAAAAGCAAAGTAAAGAGGAGCTTAAGAGGAGACAACAGGAGATAGAGGCAGAACTCCATAGCCTGAGAAACATAAAAGAGAGAGTTAGTTCTATAATAAAATCAACACAATTAAATTTGACAACAAACACCATATTTTATTAAAATTTACATTCCAGAAACACTACCATGACCTTTGGTCAGTAGAACCTATTACCGAGGAGGTGAGTAGTTGGTAAAGATACGGTTGACAAGGATGGGTGCTCGTCATAAACCCTTCTACAGGATAGTGGTAGCAGATTCAAAGGCGAGAAGAGATGGTCCCTTTATTGAGATAGTAGGTTATTACGACCCAAAGAAAGAGCCCTCCGAGATTAAGGTTGATGAGGAACGGGTTAAATACTGGATAAAGTGCGGAGCACAACCAACCGATTCTGTTAAAAGGCTATTACAGAGGGCTGGCCTGTAGGCAGCCGAAATAACCTAATGGAGGTGGACAGTGATGAAAGAATTGGTGGAGACGATGGCTAAGGCTCTGGTTGACAGACCAGAAGAGGTGAATGTGAAAGAGGTTGATGGCGAAAGGACCACTGTTTTTGAACTCAGAGTTGCTCCAAGTGACCTCGGAAAGGTTATTGGTAAGCAGGGAAAGACAGCAAGGGCAATGCGTACCATTCTGTCTGCTGCAGGCACAAAGGTCGGTAAACGCTGCGTCCTTGAAATCTTAGAATAATCAATTAAAGAGATAAAGGCCCGGGAGCAGGTTCAGAAGCCTATGCCCCGGGCTTTTTATTTCTATTAATATGGTTGTAATAGGGAAAATCCTCTCTTCCTGGGGAATTAAGGGGGAGGCAAAGGTGCTGCCTCTTACCTTTTCAAATGAACGATTTGCTGAGATAGAATCTGTCTATTTTTATGAGGGACAGGATTTTAAGAGGCTTACCATTGAGCATTTCAGGGTATCGGGAAAATATGTAATATTGAAATTTCGTGAGCTTTCAACCCCTGAAGAGGTTACCAGACTGAAGGGCAAAGAGCTATTTATAGAGAAAGAAAAGTCTCCGCCCCTTCCCGAGGGTGTTTATTATCACTACCAGATATTGGGGCTTAAGGTTTATACAGAGCAAGGCCTGTATCTGGGCGAGATAACCAATATAATTGAGACAGGCAGTAACGATGTGTATGTGGTCACTGGAGAAAGAGAGGTGCTGATACCCGCAATTGACGAGGTTGTAAAGGAGATTGACCTTAAGAAAAAGAGGATGACGATACACCCCATGAAGGGGCTTCTGGATTAGTCCAATGAGGTTTGATGTGCTCACCATATTCCCCGAGATAATCAATGCATATATTTCAGAAAGCATTATTAAGAGGGCTATCCAGAAGGGAATAATAGAAGTTAGGGTCCATAACATAAGGGACTATACCACAGACAAGCACCGTCAGGTTGATGATTACCCCTACGGCGGCGGTGCTGGAATGGTGTTTAAGCCTGAACCCCTTTTCAGGGCGATTGAGGCTGTAACAGCCGATGGAATAAGGAGACACAGGATACTCACCTCTCCTGGGGGCAGGATTTTCACCCAGAAAGTTGCAAAGGAGTATGCCGAGGGTTTCAATGCCCTTTTGATTGTTTGTGGCCGTTACGAAGGGGTTGATGAAAGAGTAAAGTGTTTGATAGATGAAGAGGTCTCCATTGGTGATTACATTTTAACTGGCGGAGAACTTGCCTCTTTGGTTATAATAGATGCTGTTTCTCGTTTGCTGCCTGGTGTGCTCGGTGATGAGGCATCTGCTGAGGATGAATCATTCAGCTCGGGACTTCTTGAGTATCCCCAGTACACCAGACCGGCTGAGTTCAGAGGGATGAGGGTTCCCGATGTGCTTTTAAGCGGGAATCATGGGTTGATAAAGAGGTGGAGAAGGAAGGAGTCCCTGAGGAGAACTCTCAGGCAGAGACCTGAGCTCATAGAGAAGGCAGTGCTAACAGATGAGGATAAAAAACTTTTAAAGGAGATTAAGGAGGAAGAAGGATGGATGCAATAAGGGCAGTAGAGGAACAATACAAGAGAGAGGTGCCTGATTTCAACATTGGCGACACAGTGCGTGTCCATGTGAGGGTTGTGGAGGGTGATAAGGAGAGGATACAGCCCTTTGAGGGTGTGGTGATTGCAAGAAGGGGAAGCGGAATCAAGGAGACCTTTATGGTTAGAAAGGTCTCATACGGTATCGGAGTTGAAAGGATCTTTCCCGTGCATTCTCCGGTTATTGAGAAACTTGAGGTTGTAAGGCATGGTGATGTAAGGAGGGCAAAGCTCTACTATCTGAGACACAAAAAAGGAAAGGCAGCCAAGGTAAAGGAAAAAGACATGTTCCAGAAAAAGCAGTAGGGCATGTCTGAAGACCTCTTTAACTTTGACGAACAGTTAAGAAAAAAAGAGGGGGCAGTTATTGCTGGCATAGACGAGGCAGGAAGGGGTCCTCTTGCAGGACCTGTGGTTGCTTCAGCCGTTGTGCTCCCTGAGGGGACATTTATTGAGGGGTTGAGGGATTCAAAGAGGCTAAATCCCCGTCAAAGGGAGGTCCTTTACGAAAGGATAAAGAAAACCGCTCTTTCCATTGGTACCGGCATAGTTGAGCCAGCCGATATAGACCGTATTAACATCTATCAGGCCACTATAAAGGCCATGCTTAAGGCCATAAAGGAGCTTGAGCTTACCCCTGATTTGCTGGTTATTGATGCTATGAGGCTTCCTGTTGATATTAAACAGATTGTTCTTAAGAAGGCAGAAGACATAAGTGCCTCGGTTGCAGCAGCCTCAGTAATAGCAAAGGTTACCCGTGACAGAATAATGCAGGAGTGCCACAAAAGGTATCCTGCCTATGGTTTTGACCGTCACAAGGGCTATGCAACCAGGGAACATCTTGAGGCCCTGAAGAGACTGGGGCCCTGTCCTGTTCACAGAAGGAGCTTTTCTCCAGTTTCATCCCTGAAATTGCCCTTTTAAAGCCTGCCAATAAAATCCCTTGGCTTTCCTGCTCCCTTTGGAGGCCCTACCATACCGTCTTCTTCAAGCATCTGCATTATTCGGGCTGCCCTGTTATAGCCAATCTTAAACCTTCTCTGTATGGAGGATATGGAAACCTCTCCAACCCCTTCAGCATACTCTATCACCTTCTGATAGAGCTCATCACGCTCCTCTGATGCTGTGGTCTTGTCCTCTCTGGGTTCAACCTCAATGGATTCAAAGAGCGAATAATCGGGCTCTCCCTGAGCCTTTATAAAGTCAGTAACCCTTTTTATTTCCTCCTCAGATACATAGGCCCCATGAAGACGGGTGAGCCTTGCCCCTGGTCTCATAAGCAGCATATCACCCTTTCCGATCAACTGCTCGGCTCCCTGCTGGTCAAGTATGGTGCGGGAGTCCACCTTTGAGGAGACCTGAAAGGCTATGCGGGTTGGAAAGTTTGCCTTGATAATTCCTGTGATTACATCCACTGAGGGCCTCTGGGTGGCAAGGATGAGGTGAATACCCGATGCCCTTGCCATCTGGGCAAGCCTTACAATGGAGTCTTCCACCTCCCTTGATGCAGTAAACATAAGGTCTGCAAGCTCATCTATGATTATCACAATGTAGGGCAGACGGTACTCCCTGTCAACGCCTTTGTTGAAGTTATCGATGTTTCTTGCTCCCTGTTCTGCAATCAGCCTGTAACGGTTTTCCATCTCAATGACCATCTTCTTAAGCGCAATGGTTGCGTCCCTGGGGTTGGTTATAACAGGGGCTATCAAATGGGGGATACCGTCGTAACGGGATAGCTCAAGCAGTTTTGGGTCTATCATAAGGAGCTTTACCTCATCGGGCCTTACCTTGTAAAGCAGGCTCATCACCATTGAGTTGATAAGCACGCTCTTACCCG
>CAZIIE010000100.1:0-5704 GCA_964539375.1 uncultured Nitrospirota bacterium
ATAAAGTCCCTTAGAAATTATATATGATTCTACCGATTCAGGCAACAGGTATTTTATACTTTTGTGGTTTTTAAGCCTTCTACGGATATCAGAGGCTGATATGTTAAGCCCTTCAATGGGAAGGAGATAGACAAATCTACCACCCTTTAGCCTTAACCTCCTCAGCCCACCCTCTAACTGCTCCTCATGGGGCTCTACAAAGGGGGAGCTATAAAGCTCCTCCATCCTGTGGGGTGGCCTGTTTACAAGGAGCAGGTCGGTCAGCCCTACAATCTCATCCGGTTTATACCACTGGGGTAACTCCAGGAAGGCGTCTATCCCCAGTATAAAGCCAAATCGGTCATGGCCAAGGCTCTGCTTAAGCTGTTTCAGGGTGTCAACGGTGTAGGAAGGTCCCTGACGGGCACATTCAATATCAGAGACACTGAAGAAGGGATTATCAGCCACGGCAAGCCTTACCATCTCAAATCTGTCCTCCACCCCTATCACATCCTGTTTCTTAAGAGGTGGCCTGCAGGAGGGGATGAATATAATCTCTTTCAGGTTAAGCAGCTCTCTGGTTTCCTCAGCCAGCCTCAGATGTCCGAAGTGTATGGGATTAAAGGTTCCACCAAAGATGCCTATTTCAGGGAAGGGGTTGCTCAAAGGGGACTTTACTCCTATTCGGTGATGATTATTGCCTCAACAGGACAGTTTTCCTCGGCTGCCTCGCAACATCCAACATAATCACAGGCATCAGGGTCAACCACCCTTGACTTACCTATCTCCTCATCAAGCATGAAGACAGCCGGGCATATCTCAGCACAGTTACCGCAGCCAATACACTTGTCTTCATCAATGGTGATGTTCATAGTTGATAATTATAACAGATAGTACATCAAAAAGATAATCTCATTTATCTCAGCTATTGCACCAAGGGTATCGCCTGTCAGGCCGCCAAACCTCCTGTGAAAAACAACCACCAGAGCGAGTGTAAAGAGCAGACATAGTATCAGACCACCCCAGCTTCTGAATGTTGAACCCACCAGCAAGGGGATTAAAACCACTGTGAATGTGGCGAGTAAAAACTGTCTTCTTCCAGTATATCTGATAAAAATATATCCAAGCCCCTCCCCTCTGGCAGGCTTTCCGTAGAACATGGCAACCACCATTGCCCAGGCACCTGCCATGGGAAAGTAAACAAGGCAAGAGGGATGCTCTGTCCTAACAGCAACCGTCAGCAGGGCAGCCTTCAAAAGCAGTGCAATCACCAGGGCAGTTACCCCTGCAGGGCCAGAGGTGCTTTCCTTCATAATCCTGAGACAGTCACGGCTGTCCTTTCTTGAAGCCAGGGCATCAAAGCTGTCTGAAAGGCCATCAAGATGAAAGCCACCATTTATAAGCACATGGCCTGTCAGAAGCACAAGGGCTGTTACCTCAGGGACAAACACTGGCTTAAACAGCAGATAAATCCAGTAAAGGAATACACCCCTAAGGAGCCCCACAAGGGCAAAGGCGGATGTGCTCCTTCCAATCTCATCCTCACTGCACTTAAGGGTATCAGCAAAGGGCAGGGGAAGTATGGTCAAAAAGGAAAAGGCATACCTTAGACTGTTCAGCATTGTTTCTCCCCGATAACACCTGCCTCTTCAAAGGTGGCCATCTCCCGGTATATCTTTAGGCCTGCATCTATCAGGGTCATTGCCACAGCAGCACCGGTGCCCTCACCAAGCCTCAGGTCAAGGTCAAGGACAGGCCTTAAGCCCATATACTCAAGCATAACCCTGTGACCTATCTCCTGTGAGTTGTGAGCAGCAAACAGGTAGTCCTTGATATCAGGGCAGAGGGCATAGGCTATAAGCGCACCTGCAGTTGAAATAAAGCCATCTATCACAACAGGTAGCCCGAGGGAGGCTGCACCAAGGCAAAGCCCTGCAATACCTCCTATCTCAGCCCCACCCACCTTGGAAAGCACATCAATGGGGTCTTCAGGGTCAGGCCTGTTTACCTCAATAGCCCTCTTTATCACCTCAACCTTCCTCCTGAGGGCTTCATCTCCAATGCCTGTGCCTCTTCCTGTAACCTCTGAGACATCCCTTCCGGTTATCACCGCTGCTATTGCAGAGGAAGGTGTGGTATTGCCAATACCCATCTCACCGGTGGCAAACATCCTGAAACCCTTTGAGGCATACTGTCTTGAAAGCTCAATACCCACCTCTATGGTCTTTATTGCCTCCTCTCTGCTCATAGCAGGTTCTCTGGTCATATTCCTTGTGCCATAAACAACCTTCCGTTTCTCAAGTCCCTCAAGCTCTCCAAAGTCATAATTCACGCCAATGTCAATCACCACCACCTGGGCACCTGCATGGCGGGCAAGCACATTTATACCAGCACCGCCCCTCAGGAAGTTATAGACCATCTGGCGAGTTACCTCTGAGGGATAGGCTGATACCCCCTCCTCTGCCACTCCATGGTCTCCTGCAAAGGTAAAGACCACCTTCCGTGGTATTTCGGGCATATCTTCCCTGTAAATTGCCACAAGACGGCGGGCGAACTCCTCAAGCCTTCCAAGAGAACCGGGTGGCTTGGTCAGGTTATCAAGCCTCCTCTGGGCAATCTCATAATAGGTGCTATCAACAGGTCTTACAGCTTTTATCACATCCTGAATCATGAAAAACCTCCTGTGGCAGTGATTAACTGATTAATAATTATACAAAATCAAAACAATTTTTTAGCCCATCCCAACTGAAAAGGAAAGGGCCAGATTGTTCCCCCTACCCCTCTGGCATCAGTCCCTCAAAAAGTATATCAAAGAAACTCCTGTCCTTTAACTCAAGCCTCACCGAGACAGCATAGAGGGGTATCTCAAACTCCCCCATACCTGAAAGTCTCACCAGGTCCTTCTCTGTAGTTAACAGTATCTCTGCACCTGCCTTTTTAGCATTTTTAACCATCCTTTCAATGTCCCGTTTCGTATAGGCATAGTGGTCACGATATCGCAGGGCTCCCTTCACATTTATTCCGTAGTTGCTGACCAGAGCCTCAAAATACCTGGGGTTACCAATACCTGAAAAGAGATAGGCCCTCCGGGTGGACACCTCAGCTGCCCTGACAGGCCCCTCAAGGGTCCTGAAGCCGTCCACGCGGAAGTCTGCATAAAAGATTGGAGCCACTCTGTTGTATCTCCTTAGCTCCTTCTCAATTCCCTCATCCCTTCTTTCAAGCTTTGTGATAACCATCAGAGAGGCTCTTTCCAGTGCACCAGGTGGCTCTCTTAGCCTTCCGAAGGGCAATAGCCTTCCTCCACCAAAGGGGTCAGTTCCGTCAATAACCACCACATCAAAATCCCTGTAGAGACGCCAGTGCTGAAAACCGTCGTCAAGGACAAAGACATCCTTGGTGCCAGATATCAAGCCTCCTCTGTAACGGTTAGGGTCCTTAACAACCCAGGCACCTCTTGTCTTAATAGACATCAGGTAGGGTTCGTCTCCGCTGTGTCTCCAGTCAACGATTGGCCCCTCTCCCTTACTGACAATCAGGCTCTCCTTGGAGCTACTTTTGTAACCCCTTGTGAGTATACTTACAGTAAGCCCCCGCCTCAAAGCCTCCCGTGCAACCTCAATGGTCAGGGGTGTTTTACCGGTTCCACCGAGGGTGAGGTTACCTATGCTGATGGTTCTACCTTCAAGCCTCTTTCTCCTTGAAAGTCCATATCTCCTGTGAAGGCTATAACCAAACAGATAGAGATAGTCAAAGATTTTCATCAATTCCCTTTCCTTTTCGTTTATAATAATACCAGCTTAAAAATATTATCTTAACTCAGGGGTGGATAAATGCACAATATAGAGGATTTCACTTTACAGCCAAGGATAGCCTACTTCTCCATGGAGATAGGCCTTAGAAGTGACATACCAACCTACAGTGGAGGCCTCGGCGTACTTGCCGGTGACACCATCCGCTCTGCAGCTGATATGGAACTACCCCTGGTGGCTGTGACCATTCTTACCAAAAAGGGATACTTCCGTCAGGAAATAGATGAAGAGGGAAATCAGATAGAGTACCCTGATGAATGGAACCCCTCGGATTACATGACCCTTTTGCCCCAAAGGGTTACTCTCTTTATAGAGGAAAGGGAGGTTCAGGTTGGGGTCTGGCTTTATGTGGTTGAAAGCATCACAGGCGGGAAGGTGCCCATACTCTTTCTTGACACTGACCTTGAGGAAAACCATGAAGAGGACAGAGCCATAACCCACTATCTCTATGGAGGAGACGATGCCTACCGTTTCAAGCAGGAGATTGTGCTTGGCATAGGTGGTGTGAGGATGCTTGATCAGATAGGTTTTGAGATCAGGAAATACCACATGAACGAAGGACACTCCAGCCTGCTGACCCTTGAGCTCCTGAAGAGATACAAAAGGGACATTGAGGAGGTATGGGATGAGAGGCTTGTCTGGGATGCCGACAGGGTAAGAAGGCTCTGTGTCTTTACCACGCACACACCGGTTGAGGCAGGCCACGACAGGTTCTCCTATGAGCTTGTCAAAAGGATACTCTGCGACATAGTCCCTGTTGAGGTTTTAAAGCAGTTCGGTGGTGAGGATATGCTTAACATGACCCTTCTTGCCCTGAACCTGAGTGATTATGTAAACGGTGTTGCCAAGATGCACAGAGAGGTGTCAAGAAATATGTTTCCAGGCTATGAGATACATGCCATCACCAATGGTATCCACACCTATACCTGGACCCATCCTGAATTCAGAAAACTCTTTGACCGTTATCTTCCAGGCTGGGCAAATGAGCCCGAAATATTTGTCAGGGTCGGGAAGATCCCCGATGAGGAGATATGGGCAAGCCACATGGCAGCCAAAGGGGAGCTCATAGACTACATTAATGAAACCACCTCAGCTGGCTTTAGCTATGAACTACTAACAATAGGGTTTGCAAGACGAGCCACTGCTTACAAGAGGGCAGATCTGCTGTTTTCTGACATAGAGCGTCTGCTTTCGGTCGGAGAGGGCAAACTCCAGATTGTCTATGCCGGAAAGGCCCATCCAAAGGACAGCCCAGGCAAGGAACTAATAAGGCGTATATATCGGATTGCCCGAGAGCTAAAAGGCAGGATTAACATAGTCTATCTGAAAAACTACAATATGGACCTTGCCCTTAAGATTGTTTCAGGCGTTGACATCTGGCTCAATACCCCCCAGAAGCCCTATGAAGCCTCTGGCACAAGCGGTATGAAGGCTGCCCAGAACGGTGTAATAAACTTCAGCGTTCTTGATGGATGGTGGATTGAGGGACACATTGAGGGATACACAGGCTGGTCAATCGGTGGAGAGCCAGGAGAGCCATCAGACCCCCAGAAAGAGGTTGATGACCTTTACAGAAAGCTCGGTGAGATAATAATCCCCCTCTTTTATGAAAACCGTAAGGAATGGATAAGGCTAATGAAAAACTCCATTGGAATGATCGCCTATTACTTTAACTCCCACCGTATGATGCGCCGCTATGTAACCGAGGCCTATATAAGATAGGATTTGTCTGCTTAGCCAGGAGATTGTTATAATAGCAATTGGTGTATTAGTGTATTGGTATAGTGGTATAGTGGTATATTGGTATAGTGGTGAATTGGTGAAGTGGTGAAGTGGGTAAATAGGCTGAAGGCTGAAGGAATAAAGAGGTAAATTGCAAGCACTAATATCTAAATTCTAAACTACATTAAGGC
>CAZIIE010000101.1:0-5696 GCA_964539375.1 uncultured Nitrospirota bacterium
CTGTAAACACTATAATTGAAGTATAGTTGGGTATTTCTCTGATCACGGGCATCTGTCTGACAAAGGCCCTCCGGGCAGGAGGCATGGATGAACAGAAGGGAGTTTTTAAAGTCATCCCTGATTGTGGGTGCAACCATTATTCCTGGTACCAGAAAGGCTGAGGCATCCACAGAGACACCCCGCATAAAGGCCTACCGTCCCATTGGTAAAACAGGTCTCAAGATGAGCGATATATCCCTTGGCACAGGCCGCCCGCCTGCACTATACAAGTCACGCTCAACGGTAAACCGATTGCTCCTTGAAGGGGATGTCAGAGATTATTACTCAATGTGAAAGGTTGCCACCTCTTTCATTCCTGGCAGGTATTCACCAACAGGAACGAGCTTTTTGTTATCCTTAACACAGCCAATAATGATATTCCAGAGCTGATTAAGCTCCTCTCTTTCCCTGTCATTTTCAGGAATCATTTTAATAAGACTGCCTTCAAGTTCAATCTTCATAAAAACCTCCTCCGCAGTTAATATTTAGTATGCATGACAAGCAATTTAAATAAACCTTCATTTAGATTATACAATATAATTTCCTTTTGGGCAAAAAGGAGAAATTAGGAAAAAGGCCAGAAGCTCCGAGAGGTCGGAGAGCTTCACTTTTAATTTTTTATCTTTAACTGGTGAATTAGGTTTTATATAATTAAAGAATGGTAAGTCTCGGATGTAAAAACCTCTTTGGCAGTATTGGACGCTTTTGTATCAGGGGGCTTAATAATCTATTAGACCTCTTGACCCTTACCCTGCATATTATAAGGACAGCCCTTTCCACAGGCTGGATGAACAGGCCAACCCTGGATGTCTTTTTCCGACAAACCTATTTTACAGCCCTTGAGGCAATGCCACTTGCCCTTTTTGTATCACTGCTTGCTGGCTCTGCCGCTGTTAATCTTACCATTGCTGGATTAACCAAAATAGATGCAAAAAACATGATAGGCAGTATGATTGTCTATATATTTTTCAGAGAGCTTATCCCCTTTTTAAGCACCTCTTTGATATTTGTCCGCTCTGCTCCTCCTATAATCAGTGAGCTTGCGTTGATGAAGATAAACCGAGAGATGGAGTGCCTTGAGTTTATGGGTGTTGACCCCTATAGCTATCTTCTTCTTCCGAGGATGTTTTCCATTATTCTTTCGAACCTTCTACTTGGCATTGTAATGCTCTTTACCGGGCTTATTGGTGGTTTTTTTGTTATGGGGTTTGTCCACTATCTTAAGTTTTCCGATTACATCCTGATGCTTACCGACCAGATTGAACCTATTGATGTCCTGTTTTTTGTACTGAAGATACTGGTATTTGGCATTGTGCTTACAGCTGGTACTTTAAGCAGGGCGCTCCAGACTGAAAGGGTTATAGCCAGTGTGCCCGTTACACTGAGGAGGGCACTGGTAAGTCTTCTTGTTTATCTGATTATAATTGAGGGGGTTTTTGCCTTTTTACAGAGGAGCCTATGAGATTTGATATCTTTGGAATAGAGATTGACGATAGTACTGACACAGTTATCTGGCTGCAGAGTGAAAAGCGGGCTGTAGATGTAGCCCGTTGCTTTCTGAAAGAGGCAGCAAAAATTAATCGCCCACTGCCAGAGATTATAGGCTTTGCAGGCCGTGCCTTTCCCCTTATTGCTAATCTTACAGTGATGGAAAATGCCCTGCTTCCTGTATTGTTTAATTGTTTAATGAAAACCGATGAGGCAAAAAGGAGATTTGATGACCTTTCAAAGATGCTCGGACTTTATGAAAGGCGGTTTGAAAAGAAATCAAGGCTTACCGAAAGGGATATGTTTATGGCTACCCTTTTAAGAGCATTGATGGCTAACCCTCGGTTGATTTTTGTTGACTGTAGCTTTACAACAATCAGGGCCATTGATATGTATGTTAAAATGAAAGAGGCACTGGGGGATAAAAAACCCAGGGTGTTTATGACCCTTGTTGGTCATGGCTCATTGGGTGAGGGATTAAGGGAGGTATGTATTGGGCAGTAGGGAGCCTTTTAAAGGGATTGAGATTAAGGTAGGCATCGTTGTGGTGCTGGTGCTTGTTGTTTTTTGTGGTTCACTCTACTATGTTGCCTATAAAAAGGAGCTCTTTTCAGAAAAGGTTTACTATACTTTAAGGGCTAAGAGTGGACAGGACCTTTCAAGGGGTATGCCAGTTAAATTTTCAGGATTTCAGATTGGTTCTGTTAAAGACCTGTTTCTTGAGGCTGACGGCACAATGAGGATTAAGATGGCCATACTGAAAAAATACTCAAAGTGGATAAGGGAGGATAGCCAGTTCACCCTTGCAAGAGAGGGGATGATAGGGCCTGTTGTGCTAATGCTCACGCCTGGAAAGGGCAAAGTGGCAAGACCTGGAAGCAGCTTTTTGCTAAAAAGACAAAAGGGTATAGAGGAGGTGGTGGAAGAGGTTAAACCTGTTTTAAGGGAGATATCAGCTACCATTACCGAACTTCATAAACTCCTTGTCAACATCAATGACCCTGAAGGAAGGGTTAACAGGATACTTGCCAATGTGCAGGATGCCACAGCCTCATTAAACAGTGGAGATGGTGTCCTGAGGTATGTGCTTCATGACAGTGACTCAAGAGAAAAGCTTAAAGAAAGCCTTGAAAAACTTAGCCTGCTTGGAGAGAGGCTAAACAGTGTGGCAGAAAACATTAACAGCACTGTAGATGACATTAAGGATACTGTGGGCTCCATCAAGGAGACCTCAGGAGAGGTAAAAACCGATGCCCTGGAGCTTAAGAGCCTGATAGGTGAGGTAAGGGAAGAGCTCATTCCAGCCCTTCAAAACATAAGGAAGACCTCCGAGGGTCTTCCACTTGTTAAAAGAAAGCTTGATTATACCCTTGAGTTAAGTAAGGACCTGATTATAAAGTTACATAACACATGGCCTTTAAGTAGAGAGGAAAAGAAAGAAAAGAGACCAGCACTGCCTGCACCATGAAAAGAACCGTCCTTATAATAATCCTTATAAGCCTGCTTTCCTGTGCAACAGGTGGCTACCCTCCCTCAGAGCCTTTACAGGGCGATAGAGAGCTTAAGCGATTCAGAGAGGAATTCCTGAGGGGAAAATTTTGTACTGCCCTTACAGCCTTTAAATCTGCCCTCAGTCATTATGCGAGAGTTGACTCAGTCTGTGATGTTGCAGAGGCCTATTTAGAGTTATACCTTTTCTATGCCTATATAGGGATTGACAAAGCTGATTACCTGAACAGGGCTAAAGAAACTGCCAGGCTTGACGACCGTTGCCAGAATGAACTGAAGAGAATAGTTTCCTATGAAAGGGGTGAGCCAGAGGGAGACGATGCCCTTTCAAGATCTGTCAGATTTAGAAAAGAGGCCCTTAAAAGGGGGGATTTAGAAAAACTAAAAAGGGCAATGGCGATTGACAGAGAGAATAACTGGACTGCCCTTTTATGGTATGACCTGAGAATAATGTCAGAGATTACCGGAGATGAGAGATACCAGAAGAGGCTTAACCTTGTTGAAAAGAACCTTGAAGTGGACTGTATTAACAGATAATTTATTTGCAAAGAGGCTTGTTTTTTATGTATAATTTTTAGTTATTCAATTAAGGTGGAGGTGTTACTATCAAGGTAATTTACAGAGACAGGGAAAGGGAAGTTGAAAAGGAAGGGTTAGTTGATTTCCTTAAGAGTATCGGTGCGGTTGCAATCAAACACAATGGCCAGTTAAAGGACATTGATACTGTTAAAACCCTTGATGATTCTGAACAGATAGAGGCCATACTGCCTGACAGCCCTGAGGGGCTTGAGGTTTACCGACACAGCACATCCCATATCATGGCTCATGCTGTAAAGGAGCTTTTCCCCGATGTGAAGGTTGCCATTGGTCCAGCAATAGAGGATGGCTTTTACTACGACTTTGATGTCAGGGAGCCCTTCACACCCGAGGACCTTGAGAGGATTGAGGAGAAGATGAAGGAAATCATCAGCTCGGCATCTGCCTTCAAAAGAAAGACAATGAGCAGAGAGGAAGCAATTGAGTTTTTCCGTCAGAAAGGTGAGCAGTACAAGGTGGAACTTCTTGAGGAGATGGAGGATGAAGAGGTATCCCTTTATGAGGAAGGAGACTTCGTTGACCTCTGTCGTGGTCCCCATGTGCCATCCACTTCGGTGATAAAGGCCTTTAAGCTTCTTCACACTGCTGGTGCTTACTGGAGGGGTGATGAGCGGAACAAGATGCTTCAGCGTATCTATGGCACAGCCTTTCCTGATAAAAAACAGCTTAAGCAGTATCTGGAGTTTCTTGAAGAGGTAAAAAGGCGAGACCATAGAAGGCTTGGAAGAGAGCTTGACCTGTTCAGTATCAGCGAGGATATAGGCCCTGGCCTTATTCTCTGGCATCCTGATGGAGCACTTATCAGAAAGACCATTGAGGACTTCTGGCGGGAGGAACACCTGAAGGCTGACTATCAGCTCCTCTACACTCCCCATATAGCAAAGCTTCGTCTCTGGGAACAGAGCGGCCACTGGAATTTCTACAGAGAAAATATGTACTCCCCGATGGAGATAGAGGGGATAAACTACGAGATAAAGCCAATGAATTGTCCTTTTCACATTGCCATATACAAGAGTTCCCTTCGCAGTTACAGGGACTTTCCCATCCGTTATGCCGAACTTGGCACAGTGTACAGGTATGAGCGTTCAGGTGTGCTCCATGGTCTTCTGCGTGTCAGGGGTTTTACCCAGGATGATGCCCATATATTTTGCCGCGAAGACCAGATAGAGGACGAGATTTTAAGGGTTCTTGATTTTACACTTTTTATCCTTGACACCTTCGGTTTTAAGGAGTATCAGGTTTATCTTTCTACCAGGCCTGAAAAGTATGTGGGCTCACTGGATAACTGGGAGCGTTCCACCAATGCCCTCAAACTTGCCCTTGAGCACAAGGGGCTTCAGTATGATATTGACCCTGGTGAGGGTGTGTTTTATGGCCCAAAGATAGATATCAAGGTAAAGGACTCCCTTGGCCGTCAGTGGCAGTGTAGCACCATCCAGGTTGACTTTAACAACCCCGAGCGCTTTGATGTGACCTATCGTGGCTCTGATGGCAGGGAGCACAGACCGATTATGATACACCGTGCCCTGATGGGTTCCCTTGAGCGGTTCTTTGGAATACTGATTGAGCACTACGCAGGAGCATTTCCCCTCTGGCTTTCACCCACACAGGTTGGTGTTATCACAGTGGCGGAAAGACATGTAGACTATGCCAGGGGCGTGCTGAAAAGGCTAAAGGATGAAGGAATAAGGGCTAAGGGTTATTTTGACAACGAAAAGGTCAACTACAAGATAAGACAGGCATCTTTAAGAAAGATACCCTATTTGGTTATAATAGGTGACAGAGAAGTGGACTCAGGTGAGCTTCCGGTTAGAAAACGCGGGAGGGTGCAGAGCGGCCCCTACAGGCTTGATGAGTTTATTACAAGATTGAAACAAGAGATTGCCAACAAATCACTTGAATTGAATATTTAGGGAACGGCAGTAGGGATTATTAAATTTACACCCTACACGCTACACCCTGTACCCTAAAAAATATACAGGAGGTGAGGTTATAGCACAGGATTACAGAGTAAACGAGCGTATCAGGGCAAAAGAGGTAAGGCTGGTTGATGCCGATGGCAA
>CAZIIE010000102.1:0-5696 GCA_964539375.1 uncultured Nitrospirota bacterium
GGGCGAGGTGCCCTTTATCAGGACACCTCCACCTTTATCTCCTTTGGTTTTGCCTCTTCCTTTTTTGGAAGCACCACCTCAAGTATGCCGTTTTTGTAAGATGCCTTTGCACCTTCGCTGTCAACCTCAACAGGCAGCGGGATGGTTCTTGCAAAGCTTCCATATCTTATCTCTGCAACATAGTAATCTTCATCCTTTATATCTTCCTGCTTTTTGATCTCACCCTTTATGGTAAGGGTGTTTTCTGTGATGGTTAGGTCAATGTCTTTTTTGTCCACACCAGGAATTTCCACCCTTGCAACCAGTTCATCCTTTTTGTCAATCAGCTCAATGTTTGGCACAATAACACCCTCGGCAAGCTGCTTGCCCCACCAGCGTCTTCTGCGCATTGGTTCAAAGAACTCATCAAAGAGCCTCTCCATGTCCCTTCTCATCTCCTCAATCTCCTTCATTGGTGACCACTTAACAATTGACATAAAAATCACCTCCTTTTTACATCAACAGGGTAATGCCCTGTTGATAAAAATTCTAATTTCTAAACTCTAATTTCTAAACAAATTCCAATTCTTCAAGCCCTCTATCAACTCGACAAAAGCTATCAACTCAATGAACCTTCACCACTTCACCTCTTCACCCATTTACCCACTATCTATAGCCTGTTGCCTATTGCCTATTGCCTTTAGCCTATTAATGTCTTTTTATACTACTTCTGCCACGAGGGCCTTTTCAAAGACCATCTTTCCATCCCTGTAGTCAACCTCAATGGTGTCGCCTTCCTGAAACCTGCCTTCAAGAAGCAGTTTTGCCAGCTCATTGAGGACCTCTTTCTGTATCACCCTCTTTAGTGGCCTTGCACCAAACACAGGGTCGTAACCCATCTCGGCAAGGTGCTCTTTGGCTGCCTCGGTAAGGGTGATGTCAATCTTTTTCTGCTTCAGATAACCCTTCATCCTGTTTATCTGGATATCCACTATCTGTTTAAGAAGCTCTTTGTTCAATGGGTTGAATATTATTATCTCATCCACCCTGTTTAAGAACTCAGGTCTGAAGAATGCCTTCAGGTCTTCCATCACACGCTCACGAAGCTCACGGTTATTGTTGCCGCTCCAGTGTTCAGTGCCCCTTGTTCTTTCAGCCTCTTCAAGCATCTGCTGGATATGGGTTGAACCTATGTTAGAAGTCATAATCACCACAGTGTTACGGAAGTCCACTGTGCGACCCTTTCCATCGGTAAGACGGCCATCATCAAGTAACTGTAAGAGCACATTGAAAACCTCGGGATGGGCCTTTTCTATCTCATCAAAGAGCACAATGCTGTAGGGTCTTCTTCGCACTGCCTCGGTAAGCTGACCACCCTCTTCATAACCCACATAACCAGGTGGTGCACCAATAAGCCTTGCCACAGTGTGACGCTCCTGATACTCGGACATATCAATCCTTACAAGGGCGTTTTCATCATCAAAGAGAAACTCTGCAAGCGCCTTTGCAAGCTCTGTTTTACCAACCCCTGTGGGACCAAGAAAGATGAACGAACCAATTGGGCGATTGGGGTCCTGAATGCCTGCCCTTGCCCTTCGCACAGCATCTGACACTGCCTGTATTGCCTCATCCTGTCCAACCACACGCATACGGAGACGGTCCTCCATCTTAAGGAGCTTCTCTGTTTCACCCTCAAGCATCTTGCTAACAGGGATACCGGTCCACTTTGATACCACCTCAGCTATGTCTTCTTCGTCCACCTCCTCCTTGAGCATACGGCGGCGATGCTGGAAGTCCTGAAGTCTCTGGTTTTCCTCTTCAAGGGCACGCTGAAGCTCAAGGAGGCGCCCGTACTTAAGCTCTGCTGCCCTGTTCAGGTCACCCTCACGTTCTGCCTTCTGTGCCTCTATCTTGGTCTGTTCTATCTCTTCCTTTATCTGGCGTATCTTCTGTATCACCTCTTTTTCGCTGAGCCACTGAGCCCGCAGGCCATTTCGCCGCTCCTCAAGCTCTGCAATCTCCTTCTGGAGCTTTTCAAGCTTTTCCTTTGCATCCGGGGAGTCCTCCTTCATCACAGCCTGCTTTTCTATTTCAAGCTGGCGAAGCCTCCGCTCAATCTCATCAAGCTCAACAGGCATGCTGTCTATCTCCATACGGAGCCTTGCTGCAGCCTCATCTATCAGGTCTATTGCCTTGTCGGGCAGGAACCTATCGGTAATGTAACGGTTTGAAAGCACTGCTGCTGCCACCAGTGCAGAGTCCTTTATCTTAACACCGTGATGAACCTCATACCGCTCCTTAAGTCCCCTTAATATGGAGATGGTGTCCTCCACCGAGGGCTCTCCCACATAAACAGGCTGAAACCTTCTCTCAAGGGCAGGGTCTTTCTCAATGTACTTTCTGTACTCATCCACAGTGGTTGCACCAATGCAGCGGAGTTCTCCACGGGCCAGTGCAGGCTTTAGCATGTTAGAGGCATCAATGGCACCCTCTGCAGCACCTGCTCCCACAAGGGTGTGTAGCTCATCTATAAATAGTATTATCCTTCCCTCGGCCTGCTCTATCTCCTTAAGTATTGCCTTTAACCTTTCCTCAAACTCACCCCTGAACTTTGAGCCTGCCACAAGGGCACCGAGGTCAAGGGCGATGAGTTTTTTATCCCTCAGTGGTTCTGGCACATCCCCTTCCACAATCCTCTGGGCAAGCCCCTCCACAATGGCTGTCTTACCCACTCCAGGGTCACCAATCAGCACGGGGTTGTTTTTGGTCCTTCTGGCAAGGACCTGCATCACACGGCGTATCTCCTCGTCACGGCCAATAACAGGGTCAAGTTTTCCCTTTCTTGCCAGTTCTGTGAGGTCACGGGCATAACGCTTAAGTGCCTGATACTTATCCTCAGGGTTCGGGTCTGTGACTCGCTGAGCACCACGGATCTGGCGCATCTCATCAAGCACCCTCTGCTCGGTGACATTGTATCGCTTAAGAAGCTCTGCCGCCTTTCCGTCTTCCCTGATGATTCCTATTAGCAGGTGCTCGGTGCTAACATACTCATCCGTTAAGTGCTCTGCCTCCTTGAAGGCCTCTTCAAAGACCCTTTTAAGTCTTGCCGACACATAGAGCTGACCCATCGGGGTTGCACCAACCACCTTGGGCAGTCTGTCAATGTAGTCGTTAATGTCCTTTTTTATCAGCTCAGGGTCAGCCCCTATGCGCTGGATTATCTGAACAGGAATACCCTCAGGGTCATCCAGAAGGGCATAAAGCAGGTGTTCAGGCTGAAGTTCCTGATTGCCCTTTCCCTCAGCAAACCTCTGTGCCTCCTGAAGGGCTTCCTGTGATTTTATGGTCAGTTTATCCATTCTCATGGCTTGCCTCCTGCTTTGCTAAATTTTTCAAATCATAAATCTAAAATCTGAAATCTGAAATCTGAAATCTAAATTTACTTACTTATTCAGTATTCTCCTTATTCTTTTTTCAAAATCCCTTCTCACATCCTCCTCAAGCAGAGAAAGCATCCTTTCCATCTCCTGCTGAAGGGCAATCATCCGCTCCCGCATCCTGAGGATAATGTCAACGCCTGCCTTGTTCACACCCAGCCCTCGTGTTAGCTCAAGTATCAGATGAAGCCGCTCTATATCCTCCTCAGAGTAAAGGCGCTGCTTGTTCTGCCTCTTTGGCCTGATAAGCCCCTCTCTTTCGTACAGTCTCAGGGTCTGGGGATGAACCCCCAGCATCTCAGCCACAATGCTTATCATGTAGAGGGGTTTCTTCCTGTCCCTTACCATCTATGCTTCACCAGCCTTTCACGGGGATTTTCTTTATAAAGCCCTTCAAGTTCCTTAACAAGTTTTTTCTGCTGCTCTGTCAGGTTCTTAGGGGTAATTATCTTTACAGTTACATACATATCACCACGGCTTCCTGTTTTGGGAGAGGGAAATCCCTTGCCTTTAAGCTTGAACTTCTGCCCTCCCTGTGTGCCTGGCGGAAGGGTCATCTTTGCCACACCGTCAATTGTGGGCACCTCAATCTTTGCTCCCAGCACAGCCTCTGGAAAGGTCACGGGAACCTCTACATAAAGGTCATTGCCCTCACGCCTGAAGAAGGGATGGGGCAGAACCTCAATCTCTATGTAAAGGTCTCCCGGTGGGCCTCCGTGAGAGCCTGCCTCCCCCATTCCTCTGAGCTTTACCCTTGAGCCTGTGTCCACACCAGCAGGGATCTTTACATTTACGGTTTCGGTCTTAAGAATCTTGCCCCTTCCTTTACAGACCGTGCAGAACTTAAGTGCCTTCTGACCTCTGCCACCACATTCAGGACAGGTCTGGCTTATGCTGAAAAAGGCCTTTTTTGTGCTGACCCTTCCAGTGCCACCACAGCGGCTACAGGGCTGGAGGCTTTCAGCACCAAGACCGCCACAACGGCCACAGTTTACCTCGTGGCTCACACTCATGCGTCTGGTAACACCAGAGTAGGCCTCCTCAAGGCTCAGGGTAACCTTTGTTACCAGGTCAGCCCCTCTGTGGGGTGTCTCCCTTACCCTTGTGCCTGTGCCAAAGAAGTCTCCAAAGATGTCCTCAAAACCACCAAAGTCAAATCCACCTCTGCCAAAATCAAAGCCCTTTGTAAAGTCCTCAAAACCTGCACCTTCAAAGGCAGCATGTCCGAGCCTGTCGTATTCAGCCCTCTTCTTCGGATCACCGAGCACATCGTAGGCCTCGTTTATCTCTTTGAATTTCTTTTCTGCCTCCTTGTTTCCAGGGTTCAGGTCAGGGTGGTATTTGCGCGCAAGTTTACGATATGCCTTCTTTATCTCATCCTGTGAGGCATTTCTTGAAACACCGAGTATCTCATAGTAGTCCTTTGTGCCAGTAGCCATTTAAGCCCTCCTGAACCTAAAACTATTTTTAGTATAAAACTTGATAAAGAAATTGTCAAGTATATTTATTAAAATTGTATTATGAAACTTTACAAAAACTATTTTTATATTTTAAAGACTTTAGGGGGCTAATATCTTTACCCTTATTAACGGATGAAAATTTCTTTTGTCCTTGTGTCCTGATATTGTATAATCAAATCAGAGAGGAGGTTCTTATGGGCAATTTTGCATACCGTCCCTTTGAGTCGCTCAGGCAGTTAAGGAACCGCCTTTCTGAAAAGCCCCTCACTGAGAAACTCCCCCCTGCTGAGGATGATGATGAGCTTTTTGAAAGGGCAATGGCAAGGGTCAGGGAGATAAAGGAGTTCAGAGAGATACCCTACCGTTGTCCCAGAGTTTCTGTTAAAAAACGCCCCCTAAGGGATGATAACTCTGCCCTTAAAAGGCTTGAGGAGATTGCAAGGGGCCAAAGACCGATAGACATTACAAAGACCCAGGAGTATGTGGAGTGGGTAAACCCCCGTTACAGAAAGGAGCTGGTAAGGCATCTTCACAGGGGCTGTTTTTCTGTTCAGGACTTCCTTGACCTTCATGGCTACACAAGGCAGGAGGCGCTGGAGGCGCTGAGGAACTTTCTTAGGGAAGCAAGGCAGAGGGGGCTAAGCTGTGTAAAGATAATCCACGGAAGGGGGCTAAGGTCAGTGCGAGGCCCCGTGCTTAAAGAGGCGGTCTGCAGGTGGCTTGAGAGGGATTTCAGAAAGCTGGTTGTCGCCTATGCCACTGCAGGCCCCAGAGATGGAGGGCTCGGGGCAGTTTATGTGCTTCTTAAATTATGATATGC
>CAZIIE010000103.1:0-5695 GCA_964539375.1 uncultured Nitrospirota bacterium
GCCTTAACAGCACCACCAATGGCAATGGCTGCCGAGACACCACAGACCGCACCACCTGCACCAAGGCAGGATGCAAGTCTCTTGTCAAGACCCAGCGCTTTGGTACCCACAAAATAGATTACAAGGAATGTGGTCAGTGCAACTATGGTTGCCTGCACAAAGGCTATGGGGCCAGCCCAGACAATCAGGGTAAAGGGCAGTGTTGCACCCAGCAACACGATACCTGTCTTGATGTAATACTCCACCCTGAAGCCCGTATCCATCCACTTGGGCAGCCTGAATACATTGGATATAATCATTCCGAGTGCCAGTGCAACAAGTGGTGGCTCAAGGTTGTAGTGGTGTGCCTTGTCCCAGGCACCGATCATGAAGATTATTATTGAAAAGATGTAGACAAAGATAAAGGATGGTATAAACTCTGACTGCTTGAATCCCAGTATGGCAGTACTTATGGAGAATATGACCAGCCAGATGACGAAGTTGGCAATGTAAGCACCGATATGCCCAATGAAGTGCGACCAGAGTTGAGCAAAGGTGTGCCATTTGGCAGGCTTGATGGCAATTGGTTTAATAGTGCTTCCACTGGCAAAGAAGATGTAGGCCACTATAACAATACCCAGACCAAGCCAGACCGCCCACCAGTCCTCCTTAAGCCATAGCTCCTTCCATCCCATTCCAGAGGATGGAGGTTGGGTTGTCTGTTTTTCCTCTGCCATAGACACCTCCCTTCCCTTGATTCAGGCTGTAACACAGCCACTCTTTTAGGTGATATTGCAATTGTTATACCTTTTCAGGGAGGATGCTCTAAGTGATTGTATTTTAAGGATATTTTATTTTCGGCCAGTATAAGTAGTGCCTTTTTAGTGCAAAATAATTAATGCAGTAACGCAAGGGTATTTTTGCACCTTTGGACAGGGAGGATCAGGCTCTGAACTCGGATGGGTCAATGCTGTATCTTTTGAGAAGCTGTTGAAGGGCCTGTCGTTCCATCCCAGCCTGTCTTGCAGCATGGGTGATGTTTCCGCCTGTTTTTCTTAAAAGGTGGCTTACATACTCCCTGGTGAACCGCTCAAGCACCTTCTGCTTTGCTGTTTTATAGTCTTTCTCAAGGAGTCCTGCTATGACATCGTCAGCACAGGGGTTTTCAATGACAGGGGATTCAAGGTCTGCCCTGCTGATCCTGCTTCCCTTTGTAAAGATCACTGCCCTTTTAACCACATTCTGAAGTTCCCTGACATTGCCCTTCCAGTTTCTGTTAATCAAGTAATCAATAGCTTCACTGTCAAAGCCTGAGATATCCTTACCATACTCTACAGAGTATTCCTTTAAAAAGTGATTTGCCAGAAGCGGAATGTCTTCAGCCCTCTCGTTCAGTGAGGGCATTCTGAGGGTGATAACATTCAGCCTGTAATAAAGGTCTTCTCTGAACTCTCCCTTTTCAATCTTGGTCTCCAGGTCCTGATTTGTAGATGCAATAACCCTTACATCCACCTTGACATTCTCGGTATCACCAAGGGGCTTGAACTCCTTTTCCTGTAATACCCTCAAAAGTTTTGTCTGAACCGACGAGGGTATATCGCCAATTTCATCAAGAAAGATGGTGCCTCCATGGGCTGCCTCAAAAAGCCCCTTTTTATCAGTAACAGCTGATGTGAATGCCCCCTTACGGTAACCGAACAGCTCGCTTTCCAGTATGCTTTCAGGGATGGCAGGACAGTTCACCGTGATGAAGGGTCCTTCAGCCCTGGAGCTCAAACGATGGATAGTTCTTGCGGCAAGCTCCTTACCAGTGCCGGTCTCACCCCTTATCAGTATGGTCTCATCTGTGACAGCCACTGCAGAAAGCCTCTCTAACAGTTCCTTTATTGCCCTGCTTTCGCCTATCAGCTCCCGTCTTAGGGTCTCCTCTGCAATCTTTCTTTCAAGGGCTGACTTCTCATCAAGCACCCTCCGGTATTCTAGTGCCCTTTTCACAGTATGCACAAGCCGCTCGTTATTTACAGGTTTAGTAAGAAAATCATAGGCACCCTGTTTAAGGGCCTCAACAGCCATCTCCACTGTCCCGTACCCTGTAAGAATTATTACTATAAGATTACTGTCTATTTCTTTAGCTTCTCTTAACAGGGTAATCCCGTCCTTTTTAGGCATCTTCACATCAACAATGGCAAGGTCCACAGGCTCCTTTTTTACAGTCTCTATTGCCTTTGAGGCAGAGGCTGAGGTAAGCACCTCCACCTGAAGCTCTGTCTCAAGAAGTCTCTTTAACATCCTGAGCATGTCCTGATGGTCATCCACCACCAGAACCCGATGCTTCATCATGTCTCCTCCCTGACTGCTGGTAATTCTATCACAAAAACCGTTCCCTCACCAGGGGTTGAGTTAAGGAAAATCTCACCACCGTGTTCTTTTACAATACCATAACTTACCGAGAGGCCAAGCCCTGTGCCCTCACCTGGCTCCTTTGTAGTAAAAAAGGGCTCAAAGACCCTGCTCTTATGCTCGGGCCTGATACCACAACCGTTGTCCTCTATCTCTATTATTGCCCTCGTTTGATCAGCATTCATATAGGTTCTTATCCAGATGCTTCCACCCTCATCTACTGCCTGCCAGGCATTCACAAGCATATTCACAAAAACCTGTTTTATCTTCTCTGCATCCACCATAATATCGGGCATACCGGTGTCAAGCTCTTTATTGATGTGAACCTCCTTTTCTTCAAGCCTGTAGGAAAGAAAGTCCACCACTTCATCAATAATACTGTTTATGTTTGTTCTCCTGGGTCTTGTTTCAGTCTTTCTTGAAAATTTAAGCAGGTCTTCAACTATCTTTTTACAGGCCTCGGTGTTTTTATAAATAATCTCAAGGTCATCTCTTTTAGGGTTATTCTCTTTAAACTCCTTTAGCAGCATCCCCGTGTAGCCCATTATTATGCTCAGCGGGTTATTTATCTCGTGGGCAAGCCCTGCCGCCATCTCACCAATTGAGGCAAGACGGTCTGCCTCCTTTAGTTGCTCCTGAAACCTTTTCCAGGAGGTTATATCCTTTATTATTGCCTCATAGCCGCAGATTTTCCCCTCCTCATCGGTTCTGTAGTTTGCCGTGATAAGGACATCTATCACTTCTCCATTAATCATTTTAAGCTTAGTTTCATACTCCTTAACATACCCGATAGTTTGCATCCTTTTCGTAAACCTTACATATTCATCGTGGGACAAAAATAAGTCGTACAAGGTTACTGAGCTTAGTATCTTACCCTTATCATTACATCTTAACATTTCCAGCCCTGATGGGTTTATATCCTGTATCAACCCACTGCAATCTGCAATCAGGATAGTATCCTTGGAGCCCTCAAAAATTCTTCTGTATTTCTGCTCTGAGGCTTTTAACTGTTCCTGATATTCTCTGAGATATTCCATCATCTGTTTAAAGGACTGTGCAAGCTCTCCTATCTCATCCTTTGTTTTAACAACAAGGGGAGCTTTCAATTGCTCCTTTTCCTCTACCACCGATTTGAAATACTTGCTCATCTCCTTTATTGGCTTTACAGCCAGAATATTAATATAGTAATTAAGAGAAAGAAACAAAAATATCATTCCGAATATACCCACTATGAAGATTGAAAAAACCAGACCCTGTATCTGTGAAAAGGTATCACTGAGTGGGATGGTTATGGACTCCACACCTATTATTTCACCCAACCTCCTGTTAAATCCACCTGCTGTGCCATAGGTCTTTCTTATCTCAGCAGGTGCATCCTCGGGTCTTCCATGGCAGGAAAGGCATTCCTTCTCTATCACCACAGGTCTTGCATGAACATAAAACCTGAGCCCACCTCGTTTTATCACCCCTCGGTATTCTTTAAACCTTCCATTTCTGAACTTCCTAATCAGACTTTGTTCAAAGTCGGTAGGAGAGTTTTCTGGGTTAAAGGGATTGATGGCAACCCTTCTGTACTGAAAGTCAGGAAAGCTTTTTTTGAATTCTGACATAATGCCCTTGTTAAGAATGGAAACACTCATAGCCTCTTTTATAAAAGTATCTCTGGGCAGGGCATGGAAGAGACGGGGTCTTAGTTTTTTTCTCACATAATTTACAGTTGCCTGGATGTGTGCATACAGGATATCGGTCTTCTGGTAGGTCTGCTCAATAATATTGTCCTTAAGATTCAGATAGATAAGCAGATTAAAGAGCATCCAGAAAAATACAACAATCAGACCAATACCAATGAAAAACTTTACCCTTAAAGGCAGGTCTCTGAGGGGTTTCATGGCAGGCTCCCCGAAAGGGGGTTAGAACTGCCTTAAAAATCTCAGGTCGTTCTCAAAAAACAGGCGGATGTCATCAATGCCGTATTTAAGCATGGTTAGCCTCTCTACCCCCATACCAAAGGCAAAGCCTTTGTATCTCTCTGTATCATAACCAACAGCCTCAAACACCTTTGGATGAACCATACCCGAGCCGAGCACCTCAAGCCATCCTGTGCCCTTACAGACCCTGCAGCCTTTACCTCCGCATAGTATGCAGCCGATGTCAACCTCAGCCGATGGCTCGGTGAAGGGGAAGTAACTTGGCCTGAACCTCACAGGCGTTTCAGGACCAAAAAGTTCATGAACAAAGATCTCAAGCACACCCTTCAGGTCTGAAAAGGTCACATCCTCTCCTACCATCAGCCCTTCAACCTGATGAAACATGGGTGTGTGGGATACATCGGAGTCGCATCTGTAGACCTTTCCAGGGGCTATGAACCTGAAAGGAGGGGTTCTTTTTTCCATCCCCCTTATCTGCACAGGTGAGGTGTGGGTTCTTAAGACCACATCGCTTATTATCAGTTCATCTCTGGTCTCGGTCTTAACATAAAAGGTGTCCTGCATATCTCTTGCAGGGTGCTCTTTTGGGATGTTCAGGGCCTCAAAATTGTAATAATCAAGCTCAACCTCAGGGCCTTCCTCAACTGAAAACCCCATGGTGACAAATATATCTATTATCTCCTGAAGCACCTGACTGACGGGATGGTAACTGCCTGGTGGGACAAATCTGCCTGGCAGGGTGATGTCTAACTGGTCTTTGAGTAGTTCCCTCTCAGCCTGTTTTTTTGTTAGCTCCGCCTCAAGGCTCTTAAGCTCAGACTCAATATAACCCTTAAGTTCGTTTATCCTTTTTCCAGCCTCAGGTCTTTCCTCCTTTGGAAGTGCAGAAAGGCCTTTCAGGAGTTCGGTAACAGCACCCTTTTTCCCCAGGTACTTAGCCCTGAACTGTCTCAGGGAGTTCAGGTCAGATATCCTGTCTTTTTCTTGCTGAAACTCTTTCCTGATTTCGGCCAGTCTTTCCATCAACTATGCAGCCAGTGCGGCCTTTGCCTTTTCAACAAGCTCTGAGAAGGTCTTCGGGTCGTTGTAGGCAATATCAGCAAGCACCTTTCTGTCAAGCTCAATGCCAGCCTTTTTAAGGCCATGGATAAACTCACTGTACTTAACACCTGCCTGCCTTGTGGCAGCATTGATCCTTACTATCCAGAGCCTGCGGAAGTCACGCTTTTTAGCCCTTCTGTCACGGTAGGCATACTGAAGGGCATGCTCCACCGCCTGCTTTGCCACCTTATAACAACGGCTACGGGCACCGTAGTAGCCCTTTGCCATCTTAAGGACCTTCTTTCTCCTCCGCCTTGTCTTAAATCCACCTTTTGCCCTTGGCATAA
>CAZIIE010000104.1:0-5674 GCA_964539375.1 uncultured Nitrospirota bacterium
TTGCCACCGAGGTGTCAACCAGACCAAGTTTTCCTGTCTCATCCTTGTTTGCAGGACAACACATGGCACCAGCGTTGATCTTACCCTCTTTAAGGCTACCCACTGTCAGACCACAACCACCAACCTTGGGTATCCTTACCTTAATGCCAGTTTCCTCTTCAAAGGCCTTGATAGCATGTTTGATACCACCAAGCATCAACTGTTTACCAGGGTTAATCACAATCTCCTTCTCTGTAGCCATAGCAACAAAGACGAGCCCGAGGATGACCAGAGCTGAAAGGAAAACCATTAGATAGGACTTCTTCATGCCTCACACCTCCCTTATGTTTTTTAAAAGGCTATGCCCTTTCAACCGATAAATACAATTTATATGCCAGAAGAAGATTGTTGAATTTATTCTTTATTATCAGTGGGTTAGCAATAAAAGGGACTTAAGCTTTACAAACTACTAATGCATAATGCCATAAATCTTCCTATCCACTATTGCAAAATACAATACCTGAATAAAGATATCAAGAGGGAAAACAGCCTGGCGCCTGCCCTTTTTCCTTGAAAGCTCACCCCTCGGTAGATAATCACTGGCCAGACATGACCTTGAGTTTCCTTAAAAGGGTGGTGTAGTCAATGCCGAGTATCTTTGAAGCCTTTGTCTTATTTCCTCCTACTGAGGAAAGCACGGTCCTGATATAATGGACCTCAAGCTCCTGAAGGGTCATGGTGGGCTGAAGGGAAGGTAAGCTCTTTGCCTCTCCCTTTCCATCGTAATTTCTTATCTCCTCTGGAAGGTCATCAAAACCTATAACAGGCCCTTCAGAAAGTATCATCACCCTCTCAAGGGTGTTTTCAAGCTCCCGCACATTTCCATCCCAGTTATAACCTGTCAGGGCTTTCATCGCCTCATCGGAGATGCCCCTTATCTGCCTGCCCTCCCGAT
Source organism: uncultured Nitrospirota bacterium (assembly GCA_964539375.1). Classification (GTDB taxonomy): domain Bacteria; phylum Nitrospirota; class Thermodesulfovibrionia; order Thermodesulfovibrionales; family JdFR-85; genus JAADIE01. The sequence continues at coordinate 935 of CAZIIE010000104.1, forward strand.
GATTAAAACGGTTGATAAAGTGTCTGACAAGCAGGGGAATATCCTCTCTACGCTCCCTCAAGGGTGGGATATTTATGGGAATCACATTCAGACGATAATATAGGTCCTTTCTGAATCTACCCTCCCTGATTGCCTCGTTCAGGTCTTCGTTAGTAGCGGCTATCACCCTGATGTCAACCTCCCTTGCAGTGTTATCACCAAGGGGAATAAAGGTTCGGTCCTGCAAAAATCTTAACAGCTTTACCTGAATCTTCAGACTAATGCTTTCAACCTCATCAAGAAAGACCGTGCCTCCGTGGGCAATCTCTAACAACCCTTTTTTATCAGATGTAGCCCCTGTGAAGGCACCTCTTTTGTAGCCAAACAACTCTGACTCAAGAAGCTCCTCAGGTAGGGCACCACAGTTAATGGGCAGAAAGGGTGCATCCTTTCTTCTGCTACCAAAATGAATAGCCCTTGCAACAAGCTCCTTTCCTGTGCCACTTTCACCGGTAATCAGGACATTGGCATCGGTGTTTCTTATCTTCCTCACTGTGTCTTTGATTGACTGAATGGCCTCGCTCAGGCCAATAATGTCATCAAGAAAGTCCCTTCCTTCAAGCCTCTCCCTGAGCCCTATGTTTTCAAGTCTCAAAAGCCTGTTTTCAACCGCCCTTTTTACAACCAGAACCAGATGGTCAGGGTCAAAGGGTTTCGGTATGAAGTCGTAGGCTCCTGCCTTCATTGCCTTTACAGCGGTCTCAATTGATGAATAGGCAGTAATTACTATTATCATCACCTCATTGTTAAGCCCCTTTGCCCTTTCAATAAAGGAAAAGCCGTCCATCTGGGGCATCATAAGGTCAGTTATAATCAAGAAGGGATTATGCTCTTTAAGTTTTTTTAGGGCATCCCTTGCATCGGAAAAGGCAGACACAGAAAACCCCTCCTGCTCAAGGGTCTTTTTGATGACCCTGAGCATGGCAGGCTCATCATCAATAACCATTATCTCAATACCCTCAACTCCCATAACCATCCACCCCCTTTAGTTCCACTTCGTAAGTGGAACTAAGGGCAGGAAGACCCTGAAGGTAGTGCCCCTTTCCTGTCTTGGCTTACATTCTATTCTGCCACCATGGTTTTCCACTATACTATAACATACTGTGAGGCCAAGGCCTGTGCCCTGTCCTGCCTTCTTTGTGCTGAAAAAGGGATAAAAAATCCTCTCTCTGTCCTCCTCCTTTATACCACAACCTGTGTCAGAGACCTCTATGACAAACTCATCAGCATGCCTGCCTATCATTACATCAACCCTACCCTCCCCTTCAATCGCCTGAACTGCATTGATGAGTAGATTCCTTACCACCTGTTCCATCTGTACAGGGTCAACATGAATTATGGGCTCATCAATATCGCAATGCACCTCAATATCTACCCTTTTTCCATCAAGCCCCCTCCTGACAACCTCAACTATGCTGTTTACCAGAGAAAGCATATTGGTTGGCTCCATACGGGGTTTAGACTGTCTGGTATAGACAAGCAGGTCACGGACAATGTTTCCGCAACGGCCTGCCTCAGAAAGCACCATCTTTATATCCTCTTTAAGGGGGCTTTTGTCATCAATCTCTCTGTCAATAAGCCTTAGAAGTCCGATGATGTTTGCAATGGGATTGTTCAGCTCATGGGCAATGCCTGCAGTGAATCGGCCTATAGAGGCAAGCCTTTCAGAGTGTTGAAGCCTCTCCTGCATCTCTCTGAGCCTCTGGAGGTTTTCTGCCATACGATTAAAGACCTCCGAGAGGGATCCAATCTCATCCCTTGTGGTAACAGGAATGCGGTGGGAAAACTCGCCCTTTCCAATCAGTTCAGCTCCCTCTTTCAACCCCTTAATAGGCATAAGCACCCTTCTTAGCATAAGGGCTGTGACAGTTACAGAGCTGAGACATAAAAGCCCCAGTAACAGGGCAACCCTCAGATGTGCCCTTTTCATAACTGATGGCAGGCTGTCTTCCTTCATTATGAGAAAAGAGCCAAGCACCCTGCCGCCCTGCCCCTTAAAGGGAAGCCTCATTAGCATGTATCTGCTTTTAGAGCTTTCAAGGGAGTCCTCCTTTCCTGAAAGAAAGGGGATTTTTACATCTCCCTCAGGCATTAGCACAGGACTACCCCTTTCATCAAGTATGGCTATCTTCACCCCACTTAATGCCTCAATCCTGCCGATGAATGCCCTGTCCATGGTGGTACCGGTGGTGATTGTGCCGATAAGCTGCCCCTGGTCATAATAAACAGGGGAGACCGCCTTTAGCACATAAAGGTCTCCTTCACGCTCTATACCTGTAAACACCCTGCCTCTCAGTGCCTCTCTTACCAGTGGGTTATCCCTTCGGCTTACATAGAATATGCCAGGATACTTGCTGTTTGCCACAACCATGCCGCTTGCATCTGTTAGCTCAATAAAGTCAATATTAAAGGTATCAGCAATCTGGGTTATCACCCTGAGTGGATGGACCCTTTCGCCTGACAGCTCGGTGTGGTAGTAGAGGTTATCCATAAGCTGTCGGTCCTTTGAAAAGAGTATGGCGTAGTTTTTTATGGCCTGTCGGTTGTCATCTATAATGCTCTGGACAAGGTTTCTTATGCCCTCAAGGTATGCCCTCTGCTGTCTCTTATATCCACCCCTTATTGAGTAAAAGATAACCGGCAAAACGGTAAGGGTAGCCAATAGGTTTATCAAAATAACAAGGGCTATCACCTTTTTTGTAAGACTTAAATCCTTCAGTGTCACCTTACCTCCCCCTGGCATTATTACTAAAAGCCAGCCTCAGAAAGGTGCTTATTTATAATAGCCCTTCCCTCTTTGCTTAACATAAAGTTGATAAAGCCAAGGGCATCGCCTTTCCTCTCCTTCTTCACAATAATAAACAGTGGTGAATAAAGGGGATAAAGCCCCTTCCTCACATTCTCAGCGTTTGGCTCAACATTGTTTACCCTCAGGAGTTTTACCCTTTTACCCTCGGTAAAGACCTTGCTTGTAACACCTATAGCGGTTTTGAAGGTTGAAACATAATCAACCACCTGTTTGTCAGTTCTGACCGTTATCGTCCTTTTGTTGAGATTTGAAAGGTCGTCATTAATTCCAAGAAGCCCTCTCAGGGGCTCTTTCATATCAAGGCAGTGCTTCCTGAATATCAGAGCCACCGGTCTGCTGAGCCACCCAAGGGCTGACCAGCTTTTTATCTTACCCTGATGGATTTTTCTTAGCTCATCAAGGGTGATTGACTGGATTGGGTTTTCAGGATTTACCACCACAACCTTAATGTCTGATGCCACCCTGTATGCAACAAGACCCATCCTCTGAAGGGTCCTCTCTGGCAGAGGGCAGCATAGCCCTCCCATTAATGCCCTCCCGTGCAGCACTGCTGATATTCCGTCTGCACAGCCTCCGCCACGAACCTGAACCCTTATGCCTGTCTTTCTGTAATAGGCATCTGAAAGCTCATACATGGTCTTGTAGGTGAGTATGTGGGTGCCCTGGTAACTTAATGGAGAGGCAAGGGCAGACAGTTCTGCATAAGGGCATAAAAGAAAAGAAATAATAATATATACCAGAACACGCCTCGTTGCCATACTTAATTATACAACCTTTATTGAGTACTGGACATCAGGGCAGATAAGTTTTTATCTAAATGTCATGTTGCTTATGGGCATTTTATAACATAATCCTGCTTAAAGAAAAATAAAACTATGATAAAATAACCCTATGAAAACCCTTTTAATAAATAATCTAAAAGGCGATGACATTGAAAGGATAAATAGATATTTATGGGTAGAACTGCTCATCAACCCTTCATTGGTTGAGACCCTGATGGAGCAGACTAACGAAGACCTTTTACCGCACCTGCAGCGTGCAGCCCTGTGGAGAATATCCTATAGATATTATTTAGATAAAATTGGTGCTAAAAATTTTGCACTTGATCAACTAATCAAGCAGGGTAAGATAAAACCAGCTTCCGAGAGATTAACAAGAGCAGAATATAACAAACACATAAGAGAGTTTTTAAAAGGACTGGAGATATTATGGAGCAGAAAATCCTGAAGCAATTTAACAGAATAGTTGATTTTTTAGAAAAGCAGCCTGAAAAAATAGAGTTAATAGTTATAGGAGGACTGGCAAGGTATTTCTATAACCTTCCTCGCCACACTATTGACATAGATGCAGAAATAAAATGTTCTTCATCGGTTTATGAAAAACTGTACAATTTCTGCCAGAAAGCCAACATCTTAATAAACATTGGTGAAAACATAAGTGGATGGGGGATAATTCCATTACCAGAAGGCTATAGAAAAAGGGCAACAACTATAAAAGAGACCTCAAACCTTTCCATTAAAGTTCTGTCTCCTATAGATTATGTTTTTTCAAAACTTGCAAGAGGGACCGAGCAAGATATACACGATGCCTTAGATGTTTGCAGACATTTTAAAATAAGCCAAGACGCAATCCAGAAACATCTATCACTGGTAAAATTACCCTTGGACCCTGAATCAAGATTTTTTATAGAAAGGTTAGAGATATTTAAAGAGAAACTAACATCAAAATAACCATTTGAGCCTTTATCAGGAACGACAAACAGATACAATAAAGTTTTCCTCCACAGACCCTATAGTAAAGAGTCGTTAGATACCACCTCACCAAAGTATAAAGCATGCTTGTTTTTTCAGCATGTTTTCAAGTAAATTTAATATTATGAAAAAGATAGAGAT
>CAZIIE010000105.1:0-5667 GCA_964539375.1 uncultured Nitrospirota bacterium
TGGGGTTACAAAGGGGCGTAGCCCCTTTGAGTCCACCCATGGTTAACCTTCCACGAAGCTCTTTAGCCATTTTGACCTTGAGGGATGCTTGAGCTTTCTCAGTGCCTTGACCTCAATCTGTCTTACCCTTTCACGGGTAACCTTCATGTCCTTACCGACTTCCTCAAGGGTATGGGGAGAACGGGTCTCATCAAGGCCATAGCGCTTTCTGATGACCTCTGCCTCCTTTGGGTTAAGGCTTGCAAGCACCCTGTCAATCTGCCTTTTAAGGTCTTCCTGGATTGCAGTATCAAGGGGAGATTCAGACAGGTCGTCTTCAAGAAAATCAAGAAGATAGCTGTCTTCGTCTTCACCAACCGGTGTTTCAAGAGATATGGTTTCCTTGGTTGTTTTCAGTATATCCTTTACCTTTTTCTCTGTGAGGCCAGCCCTCTTGGCAATCTCCTCAACAGTGGGCTCTCTTCCCAGTTCCTGCACGAGCTCTCTTGATATCTTGGTTATACGGTTTATGTTTTCTATCATATGAACGGGCAGCCTTATGGTGCGTGAGTGGTCTGCCAGGGCACGGGTTATTGCCTGTCTTATCCACCATGTGGCATAGGTGCTGAACTTGTAACCCCTTTTGTATTCAAACTTGTCAACAGCCTTCATAAGACCTATATTTCCTTCCTGTATAAGGTCTTCAAAGCTGAGCCCCTTGCCTATGTATTTCTTTGCTATGCTTATTACAAGCCTCAGATTCGCCTCAATCAGTTTTGACTTGGCTTCATGTATCACATTTTCAGCCCTTGTAACCGCTCCGATTACCTGAGCAAAGTCCTCGGTTCTCATGCCAAGGGTCTTTTCTATCTTCCTGAGCCTCTCTTCCTTCTCAGTTATAAGGTCAATTATTGTAACAGCCTCAGCCTCAGCCTTTTTTTCAGCCCTTTTGAGACGGGTTTTCAATTTTTTCAAATCCCTTTTTATCTCATTAATCTGCTCATGCCATCTTTTTAATTCATCAGAAAGCACCCCTATGGCAGACTCCTTCAGGTTTAACTCCTTGACCTTCTGGAGTATCTCCTTTCTGTTTGTTCTGAGATTCTTTGCGAGGTCCTCCTCTGAGCCATCGGACTTTTTCTTTAAAAGGCCGATCCTTTTTGATATGAGATTTTTGATCTTCTGGGTCTTTTTGTAGAAGTTGTTTTTTATGTCAAGCAGCTCCTCCTCAGCCTCATCACCTTCAATATTTACTATCTCATCAAGGGGGGCATCGCCCCTTTCAACCAGTTCACCCAGCTCAACTATCTTCCTCAAAATATAGGGCACGGAAAATATGGCTGACATAAGCTGCTCTTTACCCTTTTCAATCTGTTTGGCTATCTCTATCTCCCCCTGCTTGGTAAGAAGGGGCACTGCACCCATCTCTTTAAGATAGGAGCTTATTGCGTCAAACTCCCTTTCCCGTTCAACCTGTTCCTCTATTACCTCTTCAGGCTCTTCTTCAGAGAGTTGTCTTTTTTCGGTTTCCTCTGGAAAGATTATCTCTTCATAAAAATCAAAGTAATCCTTCATTAACCCCCTCCTTTAAGGTTTCCTGAAGCCTTTTCTGCAAGTCTGACAGAAGGTTTTCGTCACCTTCCTTTTCAGCCATTCTGATCTCCATCTCTATTTCCTTTAGTCTCTTTCTTATGTTTTTTCCCTTTATCTTTTTTACACAGTCAATGATATTTTTTTCAACAGCCTCCTCATCAACATCAAACCTTAAGGATACAGAACTGAAATGGGAGAGTTCCTCCTCTGTAAGATGCTCCCTTATGGTTGAGCCCTCTGCCAGGAGAAGTCTCTTCAGAATGTCCCTGAGCATTGGGTTATCTATAATATCAGGATTAAGGCTGTCTTTAACAATTTTCAGCTGTTCAGGATGGTCAATACAGAGTGCAATTAATAGCTCCTCTGGTTTTGGCAGGCCTACAGGCTTTTTTGATAGGGTGGGCCTTTCTTTTGGCCCTTTCCTTTCGCGGCCAATCTCCTCAATGAGATACTGCTCGGATATGCCGGTTTTTTCAGAAAGCTCCCTCAGGAGTTCAGCCTTTATTATGGGGTCAGAGATGGTCTTTATGACGGCTAAAAGCTCTTTTATCTTTTCTACCCGCTCACCCTTCAGGGAGAGGTAAAACTCAACTATCCCCTTTACCTTTTTGAACTGAGACCTGAAGGCCTCTGCACCTCTTTTACGAAGAAAGGTATCAGGGTCTTCCCCTGGTGGCAGAAGCAGGGCTCGGGCAGTCATGTTGCTGGCATAAATCAGGGAAAAGGCCCTCTTTGTGGCCTTCAAACCAGCCTCATCGGAGTCAAAAACGATGAGGACCTTTTTGGTAAGATGGGAAAGCCTTCTCAGCTGTGCCTCTGTGAGGGCTGTCCCGAGGGGTGCTATAACATTTTTAAAGCCCTGCTGATAGGTGGTGATCACATCAAGGTAGCCCTCAGTTAGTATTACATAGTCTTTACTGGAAATCTCCCTTTTTGCCTGATACAGGCCAAAGACCTCTCGGGACTTATTGAAAAGAATGGTCTGGGGAGAGTTAAGATATTTTGGTGCATGAGACTCCGGGCTTATTATCCTGCCACCGAAGGCAATGGGTTCGCCCCTTGAGCTAAAAAGGGGAAACATCAATCTGTCCCGAAAGGTGTCAATGACCTCGCCATCGGTCTTTTTGCACAGCCCCGATAGTATTATCTCCTCAACCTCAAAGCCCTTTTTTCTTAAAAGCTCAAAGAGTGCCCTTTTCCCATAGGGAGCGTAACCAAGCTGGAAGGCCTCAATGCTATCCTCTTCTATCTGCCTCTCCCTCAGGTAGTCAAGGGCCTTCTGACTGTTAAAGAGCTGTTTTCTAAAGTATTCAAGGGCGATTTTGTGCATCTCCAAAAGCCGCAACTTCTTTGACCGTCCTCGGTCAGGCCCTTCCTCCTGAATCTTAAGGCCAGCCCTCTGGGCAAGCATCTTAACAGCATCAACAAATTCAAGCCCCTCATAACGCATTACAAAGCTTATGAGGTCGCCACCAACGCCACAGCCAAAGCAGTGAAAAATCTGTTTTGAGGGACTTACCACAAAGGAGGGTGTTTTTTCTGAGTGGAAGGGGCAGAGTGCCTTGTAATTGGACCCTGCCCTTTTTAGTTCTATATGCTCAGAGATATACTCAACAATGTCTATTCGGTCTCTTATCTCCTCTACTGCCTGAGAAAGGTTCATGAAATCCCCATTGAGACTATACCCTTGAGACCCTCTTGAAACCAGAAACCTCAATAACCTCAACCGAACTGTCAAGCACCCTGTCAAAGAGGAGGTTCAGACCGAGGTTGTCACTGGCAATATGCCCTGCTATAACCACATTGAGATGGTTTTTTTCAGCTTCCTTTCGGTGCTCCTCACTAAGATGCATGGCAACCACAGTGTTTACACCGCTCTGGGTGAGGCTTGAGAATATCTCCTTAGCCCCTTCGGTGCCACCGGTCATGTCCACAAATACCCTGCCAACCTTTCTTCTCTCAGAGCCTAAAAGCACCTTTGGCCCTGCTCCAACCTTCATTGCCTCTCTGTACTCGGGAATCTCCATTAGCATATCTATGAGGTCCGATATACGATAGGGTTTTTTTTCGTCAAAGAGCCTCTGCAGATAGGTGGCAACCATGTTATCTGCAGGGGTGTGAAGACAGAGGAAGGGAAGTCCCAGAAGTCTTGCAGCATCAACAGCCCTGTTGTGATTGACAGGCATGAGCCTGCGCTCAACCTCCTTTATTCTTCCTTCCATTAATGATTCGGCAATATTGATAGGGACACCAAAACGGTGGAGAATGTCAGACTGAATCTTCATCACATCATAGAGGTTTGCAAAGGCCATTCCCTCGGGGTGGTGAGAGACGACCAGGTCTATGTTTCTACCCTTGTTTCTGAGATGGTCTGCAAGCACTATCTCACCAACCTCAATATCAATGCCAGCTATGATGGTCTTTACCTCCTCTTCGCCTGTGCCGCTAAGTATCCTTGTGTCAGAGTAGGGATTTGTCAGGCTCTCGGTGTCAAAGAACTCCCTTTCCTTTTCCTTCATTTCATCATATCTCTTTTTTGCATCCTCAAGCTCCTTTTTAACCGTATCCATACCCCTTGGGTCATTATCCATGCCCACCTGAACGGCCCTCTGGTAGATTTCCTTAACAGTCATTGCACCTCCTCCTGTTTAAAATAGGGGATAAAAATCCTCTTTATGTTTAAAGGGAAAACAAAAGGTTACAGATGAGTTTTATTATAACAGGCCAGGCCAGAAAGGGGGTAGATTAACCTGAGGAAAGCATCTCTTTAACCATCTGGTTAACAACTTTACCATCAGCCCTTCCCTTAACCCTGGGCATAAGGGTTTTCATAACCTTACCCATGTCTCTGGGAGTTGATGCACCTGTTTCAGCAATAACCTCAGCTATGAGCTTTCGGAGTTCCTCCTCAGAGAGTTGCTCGGGCAGATAACGCTGAAGAACAGAAAGCTCCTTCCTTTCCTTTTCTGCAAGCTCATGACGGCCAGCCTTTTCATACTCGGAAATGGCCTCTCTAAGTTGTTTTGCCTGTGAGGAAAGCACGGAAAGAACATCTTCATCAGATAGGGGAGAGGACTTTTCTATCTCTTTGTTTTTAATTGCAGACTTTAAAAGACGAAGAATAGAGACACTCAAACTGTCTCCTGATTTGAGTGCCTCTTTTAGGTCAGAATCAATTTTTTCCTTGATCGTCATTAGCGGCGGGCTGCCATCTTCATTCTTTTCAATGCCTTTTTGCGTGCAGCCAGCATCTTCTTCTTTCTCTTAACGCTTGGCTTTTCGTAGTGTTCCCGTTTCTTGATCTCCGAGAGTATACCCTCCTTTTCGCACTGCTTTTTAAACCTCTTCAGGGCAAGCTCAAAGGATTCGCTCTCCTTCACGCTAACGGTAGGCATTAAATATACACGCTCCTCTCATTTTATTTTGTTTTAATAAATTGCCCCGGAAATAAAAACATAATAATATACCAGTTAAGGTAGCCCTGTGTCAAGGAAATATCCTGAAATATCAGGATATTAGCCTGAGAAGAGGGGTGGGAGGGGCTTAAGAGACTGTCTTCTGCTAAGGATATACCCTTTTGTTTTATTCAATCTGTATTATATTATCAGGAATGATTGACCTGATAAAGATAACAGCGGTCTTCTTTCTGATGCTTCTGCTGCTCAGAAGGAAGATGAAGGTGGGCAATGTCTTACTGATAGCCTCCCTTACACTTTTGGTGCTCTATTTGCCAGGGCTGGACAGGGTAGGGCTAATCTTAAGGGGCACCTTCCTTTCAAGGATAACCTTTGTGTTAGTTGTCGCACTTACAGCTATTAGAATGTTTGAGATGGTGCTCAGAGAAAAGAAGGTGCTTGATGGGATGATGACCGTGATGGAGGGTATCCTCAGACATAAAAAGCTGGTGGTAATCTCCATGCCTCTTTTAATTGGTATGATGCCCTCGGTTGGGGGAGCCTATTTTTCTGCTCCAATGGTTGAAAGGGCCACCTCAGGGATGGAACTTAGCGCAGAGGAAAAAACCTTTGCAAACTACTGGTACAGACACCCCTGGGAGCTGATACTGCCCCTATATCCAGGCATTGTGCTTGCCTC
>CAZIIE010000106.1:0-5660 GCA_964539375.1 uncultured Nitrospirota bacterium
GCTGGTTATTTTTCCTGAAAGCACTATGTTATAATTGTAGGTCTTTCAAGAGGAGTTTTGTCTAACCTGCTTACAAGATTTGCAAAATACACTAAATACCAAGGGAGGCATTATGTCAAAGACATACAACATTGCAGTGATACCAGGTGACGGGACTGGCCCTGAAGTGGTAAGAGAAAGCCTTAAGGTGCTGGAGGCAGCCTCTAACAGGTTTGGCTTTAAGTTTAACTTCACCCACTATGATTTTGGTGGAGAGCGTTATCTCAAAACCGGTGAGACCCTTCCTGAAGGGGCCCTTGATGAGCTTAGAAAGCAGGATGCCATACTGCTTGGCGCCATTGGTCATCCCGATGTTAAGCCAGGGATACTGGAAAAGGGCATTCTCCTTACCCTCAGGTTTGAACTTGACCAGTATATTAATCTAAGACCCATTAAACTCTATCCAGGCGTTGATACACCGATTAAGGACAAGGGTCCTGATGATATTGACTTTGTGGTGGTCAGGGAAAACACCGAAGGGCTTTATGTGGGAGGTGGTGCATTCCTCCGTAAGGGCACACCCCAGGAGGTTGCCATTCAGGAGTCGGTAAACACCCGATACGGGGTTGAAAGGTGTATAAGGTATGCCTTTGAGTACTGTCGTAAGCGTAACAAGGAAAAAAAACTGACCCTCTGTGGTAAGACCAATGTGCTTACCTTTGCCTGGGACCTCTGGCAAAGGACTTTCAATGAGGTAAAGGCCGATTATCCAGATATTGAGACCGACTATGCCCATGTTGATGCCATCACCATGTGGTTTGTAAAAAACCCCGAGTGGTTTGATGTGATTGTTACAGACAATATGTTTGGCGACATTATTACAGACCTTGGTGCCATGATTCAGGGAGGCATGGGCATAGCTGCAGGTGGAAACATAAACCCTGAGGGAGTAAGCATGTTCGAGCCCATCGGTGGCTCTGCACCTAAATATACAGGCAAAAATGTGATAAACCCTCTTGCTGCCATCTGTGCTGGTGGTATGATGCTTGAGCACCTTGGTGAGACCGAAGCAGCCGATACCATAGAACGGGCAGTGATGGAGGTTACAGGGAAGCACCTCAAAAGCCTTGCCGCAGGCAGGATGGGTTATTCTACCACCGAGGTCGGTGACCTTGTGGCAGATTATGTGGTAAAATTGTGAGGGTGGTGTGTTGGTATATTGGTGTAATGGTATATTGGTATATTGGTGTATTGGTATAGTGGTATAGTTGTTAAATAGGTTAATAGGTGAAATGGTGAGGGGCAGGCAGAAGGGAGAGTTGAGTTTTTTAATGTTTAGTTAATTTTAATTTAAGGTTATAGATTAGGAGGTCATTGGCTATGCTAAAGAAAAAGGATAAATATGTGGTTGCTGTTGTTGGTGCAACAGGTGCAGTGGGTGAGGAGATGGTTTCCATACTGGAGGAGAGAGACTTTCCTGTTGAGGAGCTCCATCTTTTTGCCTCTGAACGGTCGGAAGGAAAAAAGATGGATTTCAAAGGGCAATCAATCACTGTAAAGACCCTCAAGGAGGACTCCTTCAAAGGTATAGACATTGCCCTTTTTTCAGCAGGTGCTGAGAGGTCAAAGAAGTGGGCTCCAGTGGCAGCAAACTCAGGCTGTGTGGTGGTTGACAACTCCTCGGCCTGGCGAATGGACCCCGAAGTGCCTCTTGTGGTGCCCGAGGTAAACCCTGATGACCTTAAATGGCATAAGGGCATCATAGCAAACCCAAACTGTTCAACCATCCAGATGGTGGTGCCCCTTAAGCCTCTGCACGATGCTGCAAGGATAAAGAGGATCGTGGTAAGCACCTATCAGGCAGTCTCCGGCACGGGCAAGAAGGCAATGGATGAACTGCTTAAGCAGACCTCTGACCTGCTTAACTTCAGAGAGATCCAGTGTAATGTCTATCCCCATCAGATTGCCTTTAACTGTCTTCCCCACATAGATAAGTTTCTTGAAAATGGCTATACCAAGGAAGAGATGAAGATGGTAAATGAGACCAAAAAGATAATGGGTGATGATTCCATAAGGGTAACAGCCACCACCGTCAGGGTGCCTGTTTTCAGAGGCCATGCAGAAAGCGTAAACATTGAGACCGAAAAGAAGCTTACTGCCAATGAGGCCCGCGCCCTGATGGCTGATTTTCCTGGTGTTGTTGTGTTTGACGCACCTGACAGGAATGTCTACCCCCTTCAGGTGGATGTTGCAGGAAAGGACGAGGTCTATGTGGGAAGGGTTCGTGAGGACGAATCCATTGAAAAGGGCCTTAATATGTGGATAGTAGCTGACAACCTTCGTAAGGGCGCAGCCCTTAATGCAGTTCAGATTGCCGAAAAACTGATTGAAATGGCATAGCATAATAACAAATTCTAAGCACTAATTTCTAAATCCTAAAAGAAGTTGTGATTGCTTAACTGGATTGTTATATATCTATTAGCTCTGAATTACCGAAAAAAATTGATTTAACCCTCTTGAAAATTGGAATTTAGAATTTGTTTAGAGATTAGGATTTAGAATTTAGAATTTTAATGTTATGGCTCTTAGAGAATACGAATACATAAGGCAGACCCTTGAGCGATACACAGGCTCTCCCCTTGATGAGTTTGGAAGTTTTATTATAATTACAAATTTCAGAAGATATGTGGAGGCCTTCCGAGATGCCTATGGTGGCACCTATCATGAAGGAAACTTCCAGGTGGTTCATCTTCCCGAAAGGGACTGCAGTTTTATTGACTTTGGAATAGGCTCTCCCCAGGCTGCTCTGCTAATTCACTGTCTTGCCTATCTGGACAACCTCAAGGCTGTGGTGATGCTTGGTATGTGCGGTGGTATTGATGACAGTCTTGAGATAGGTAACTTTGTGGTTCCCTCTGCAGCAATCAGGGGGGAGGGAACCAGCCGCCATTATCTTCCAGTAGAGTTTCCAGCTATACCTGCTTCATCGGTAAATCTATACTGTATAGGTGCCCTGAGGAAATATGGATTTGCTCCCCGATGTGGGATTATCTATACCACAGACCGTCGCCTCTGGGAGTATGATGAGGAGTTTGTGGATTATCTTCATGACAAGAGGATACTTGCCATAGATATGGAGCTTGCCACACTGTTTACGGTTGCCTACAGGTTTGAGGTTCCCATAGGCTCTATTATGCTGGTCTCTGATATGCCCTTGAGAAAGGGAGGGATAAAAAGCAAGGAGCTTACCAACCTGATATTCGAAAAATACACAGGCACCCATCTTGAGCTTGCCATGGATGCAGTTGACAATATGAGGGAAAACTGGTCTGAGGTTGAAAGAGCCTTAAAGAGCGAGTGGTGATACATACATCCCTATGTCAATGGCCCTTGCTGAGTGAGTTAGTGCCCCTACAGAGATAATGTCCACTCCTGTAGAAGCCACATCCCTGATGTTTTCAAGTGTTATGCCACCTGATGCCTCGATGATTATATCAGGTCTTTTCGACCTTGCATATTCTACGGCCTCCTTCATATCCTCAACACTCATATTATCAAGCATCACCACATCTGCACCAGCCTGAAGGGCTTCTCTGAGCTGCACCATGTCTGTTACTTCAACCTCCACCTTTACGAGATGATGGGTCATCTGTTTTGCCCTCCTTATGGCCTCTGTAACTGAGCCTGCTACAGCTATATGATTGTCCTTGATCAGCACTCCATCATACAGGCCGAACCGATGATTCCCACCACCACCAACCCGCACAGCATATTTCTCAAAAGCCCGCATCCCTGGTGTGGTCTTTCTGGTATCCACCACCTGTGCACTCGTCCCCCGCAGTTTTTCAACAAACTTTGCCGTTAGTGTGGAAATGCCGCTTAAACGCTGAAGCAGGTTCAGGGCAAGTCGTTCCCCTGAAAGAAGTGCACCGGTAGGCCCCTCAACCTCACATATGGTATCCCCTGAGATAAGATGCTCTCCGTCTTTGTGATAAACCGTAACCTTTATGTCGGACTCGAGTACCCTGAAGACCTCAATAGCCATATCAATGCCTGCCAGAACGCAGGGCTCCTTTGCTATTATCTTTGCCCTGCTCTTATGTCCCGGCGGAACCACTGCCAGTGTGGTTATATCAGCATGGCCTATATCTTCCTGGAGTGAGGCATTAATAAAGGCATGAAGATAGTGCTTTTCTATCATCTTCTTTTAAGTAATGCAATAAGACCAATAAGGCCACCAAAGACTGCTCCAAAACTCAGTGCAGATTTCCAGTCGAAAACCGTCTTTACATCACCTTCAACCTTCCCGGAAGCAAGAAACAGGGTCTTTACATTTTCAGCCTTAACTGCACTTCCAGCAATTACTGCTGCGGCTGAGTCCTTTATCTCAATACGGTCTCTTGAAAGTGTTAGCGCCGAAAGGGAGGATTGCACTTTAAGCTCAGATGATGCTGCCATGGCAACGATGCTCTGGTTAAGTTTAATGCTTCTGCCTCTTATAACACAGGATGCACCCTGGTCAATGTTAATCCTCTCGCCATCGATACTCAGGGCACCCACCTGTTGAAGCTCTACATGCTCACCATCTACAGACCTGACAGTGCTCTGCGAAATATTGACCACATCCCCCTCTGCAATATCAAGGCTCCTTTTTTCCAGTTTTTCTTCTCCCATGGCTCAGTCTCCCTTCAGCTCCTCAAGCCTTTCAATGCTCTCGAGGAGCTTTTCCTTTTTCTCCATTAATTCATTATACTTTGTTTTTTCCTTTTCCACAACCTCCTTTGGAGCCTTTGACAGGAAGTCCTCGTTAAGAAGCTTTTTTTCAAGATTCATGATGTTCTGGGAGACCTTCCTGAGATCCTTGTTAAGCCTTGAAAGCTCTGAATCCACATCAAGAAGTCCCTCAAGGGGAATGTAGACCTCCACATGTTCCCTTACCGAGGTTGCTATACCCTTTCCAGGGGTTGCATCCCTTGATATCTCAATTGATGATGTCTTTGCCATCCTTGATATGTAGATTGTATTATCTCTGAGAACCCTCTCAGATTGTTCATCATCAGGTTTAAGTATCACGGCAAGCTCCTTTGAAGGAGCTATGTTAAGCTCTCCTCTTATGCTTCTTATGCCTCCTATGGCATCCATCACAATGTTCATATCCTGTTCAGCTTCGGTATCCCTTTCATCATAAAGGGGATATCTCTTTATCATGATGCTTCCCTCTGTATGCGGAAGACTCTGCCATATCTCCTCGGTAACAAAGGGCATAAAGGGATGAAGTAGCCTCAGTATGTTATCAAGGATATAAAGCAGGCACTGTATGGTGGCAGCCTTCTTTGGTGAGTTCTCATCCGAGTAAAGCACGGGTTTTGAAAGCTCAATGTACCAGTCGCAGAACTCATGCCATATGAACTGATAGACCGCTGAGGCAGCATCATTAAACCTGTATTGAGAAAGTGCCTCCCTGATATCCTGTGTGGTCTTTGACAGCCGACTGAGTATCCATCTTCCAGTGATGTCAAGCTCCGACCTCCAGGCCTCAGGAGGCTCAAGGCTTCCCATGTCTTCGGGTATGTTCATAAGTATAAACTTTGAGGCATTCCAGAGCTTGTTGATAAAGTTCTTGTATCCCTCAACCCTGTCTTCAGAAAACTTAATATCCCTGCCCTGTGCAGCAAAGGCAG
>CAZIIE010000107.1:0-5560 GCA_964539375.1 uncultured Nitrospirota bacterium
GTAAGGTCGTTTATGGCCACAATCTCAAAGTCTGTCTGATTGATGGATGCCCTGAAAAAGTTCCTTCCAATCCTTCCAAAACCATTAATGCCAACCTTTACCGCCATAGTATCAGTCCTCCTTTGGTAATATGAATTTCTGCCGGGAGACAATGCCCCCCAACATATATAAACTCTAAACTCTAATTTCTAAATCTAAAATCACAAATCTGAAATCATAAATTCTTACAGCCTGTTTATCACAAAACCTGTCAGTATCTTTGGGTAAAAGTAGGTTGCCTTTGGGGGCATTCTGAGGCATGCCTTTGCCACCCTTTCCACATCCTCCACTCGGGTTGGATTAAGGAAAAAGGCTATACGGTTTTTATGCCCCCTTATACCCTCCATGACCAGTTCAGGATTCATTTCATAAACAACCTGTTCTGCCTTTATTAGCTTCTTTATTATAATCTCATGAAGCACTGTTACATCAAGACTCCTGAGAGGTGGCTCTATATCAGCTGAATCTATTGATGAAAAGCTTAATATGTAGCCTTCGGGGCTGTTTCCAAAGGCCATTCCTATTGCATGATTATAGGATGAGATTGCGCTGCAGAGGTCTTTTGCATCAGAAATTTTTTGAACAGTAAAAAGTTCAGAAAGGCTGTTAAGGAGTTCGTCCTGATTTATTTGCACACCCTTTACGATCCTATGGGTGGGAAGGATTGTGAGCCCTCCCATTTGAATGTTAACAAGATACATGAGAACGAAATTGTAGGGCTCTTCTCCAGTATGAGATGGGTTTGACTGCTGCATAAGTCGTTGATACTCTAAAGCGGTCTCATAGCGGTGATGACCATCAGCTATATAGACCTCAACATCAGAAAGCTCCTGCTTGATGGTCCTCACATCCTCCTCTGAATCAATTATCCACATGCTGTGGGTAAAGCCATCCATGTCTGTGGCGGATAGATAGGGAGGACGGCTGGTGTATTTTCTGTATATCCCAATATGGGAGTTTCTGGGGCTACGGTATATGGAAAAGATGGGGCTCAGGTTTGCCCTGCAGTGTTTCATAAGGTTTAGCCTGTCAGCCTTTGGCTTTGAATGGGTTGCCTCGTGGGGAAACACGCCTTTACAGAGTTCGGTTATTCGCACCGCACCGAAGATGCCGGTCATTACAACTGGTTTATTGCCCACTCTGTAAGAGACCTGATAGAGGTAATAAGCCTCACGAGAAGACTGGGTCAGTATACCCTCCTTTAACCAGCCCTCCAAAAAGGCTTTTGCTCGGGTGTAACGGTTTTCCTTCTCATTGTCACCTACCAGATCTTTACCAAAATCAATACGAATTACATTGTAGGGGCTTTTTTCGTAGAGGGCATCTTTCATCTCAGGTGTAATAATATCGTAGGGAGGACAGACCACCTCATCCCCGTTGACTTTCTGGTTGTTGTATAAAATTGCTTTAAAGGGTTTTACCTCGGTCATATCAACCTCATATAAGGACTGAATATCTTATCATTTAGCCCCTTTCCTTTGCAAATCCAAGCCTGAAAAGCAGCTTTTCTTTGTTTGCCAGAAGCCCTCTTGTGCTGATATTTACATAGACCCGAGAGTGACTTTGAAACACCCTTACACGGTACCACCAGCCATATACCCTTACAGACAGACCGATGAAAACAAACAGTGCTGCAAGTCCGATTATCCATACACCCGGGTCAACACGGTAGCTAAGCAGGCTTGCCTCTTTAAAGTCCTTAAATACAATGGTTACCCCCGAGATATCCTCGGGCCTGTCCTTGTAAAGCAGCTTTACCTCTTCAGGCTTTCCCTGTTTTTTAATCCTGAATAGACCCACCCTTGGAGGCTGTTCATCAGAGCTGCCATCCTTTCTGTAAACCCTTCCATGCTCAACTGACTTGAGAAGGTATCTACCCTCAAGGGGGTTGAGCTCAAAGGGTTTATATATCTCAACCTCCCTTTTTTTGCCATTAACAACAAGGGTAACCCTCTGGTCAAAGCCCATCTGATAAAGGGTCAGTCCCTTTGTGCGGAAGGGCTTGTTCACCCTTGTCTCTGCCTCAATCTCTTTGCCCTCCGGGGTTCTAATCGTAAAGGAAGTTACATAGTGTTTTGGGTAGAGCTTCTTTTCCTTCTTAAGGCCTATCCTCTCGTAGCCAAGTGCGATAGAAATCCTTGAAAGGGCCTCTTTGGGATAATCTATGTTTAACATCTGGTAATAGTCGGTTCTGAATTCTTTTAGCTTGATGATAAACTCCTTTGAGGGGTCTTTGTCTTTTACCCTCATCCCCAGCCTTTTCTTCAGCCTGTTAATCCTCGTGTCAGGACTGTAAAGGGAAATACGCTCTTGCTTTTCTGGCCAGAGGGTTACCTCATCTTCAAAGGCAGTAAAGAAGGTCACAAAACAACCGGTAATGGCAAGCACCATGCCAATATGATAGGCCCAGGAAAGCCACCAGTAGGAAACGCCCTTTCCAAAGACCCTGACCGTTTCAGAGGAGTCTATCAGTTTAAAGCCCGACCTCAGGAGCCTGTCTTCAACCTCCTCAACGGAGATTTCACCGTCTAATTTAAAGGTATTGCCTGCTTTTAACATCGCCTGAACAGGTATCAGTTCAGCCCTCTTCCTCATCCTTCGGTATCTGTCAAAGATACAGATAAGGAGATTTAGAGAAAGAAGAAGGGTGAGCAGTATGAAAAGGGGGGATTTAAAGATATTAAGAAGGTCAAAAAGCCTGACAGCTGTAACAAACCTTCCACCCTGTTTAATGTAATCATCAAGCTCTGCCCCCTGGGGAAACACCGTTCCCAGCACATACAGGACAGTCATGGCTGAAAGCAGCCACACCGAGGTCTTGATTGATGAAAAGATACGGTATATCATGAGAAATCCTAAATTCTAAATCCTAAACCCTAAACAAATCTCAAATTTCCAAACCTCAA
Source organism: uncultured Nitrospirota bacterium (assembly GCA_964539375.1). GTDB lineage: Bacteria > Nitrospirota > Thermodesulfovibrionia > Thermodesulfovibrionales > JdFR-85 > JAADIE01. Next base: position 2,946 of record CAZIIE010000107.1, read on the forward strand.
TGTTTCAAACCAGTTTACTTTAACTAACCCAACCAGTAACAACCCTTGTTTAGAGATTAGATATTAGAATTTCGTGCTTTACTACATTGCATAGGTATGCATGCTCGGTATATGAAGTAGCTTTGCTAACCAGTTTACCCCAATAAAGGTCATCACCATGCAGACAAAGCCGAGCAGATTTATCACACTTGCAACCCCCTGTCTCCATCGGGGGATGGTCTTTGTATGAAGATAAAGGGCATAAACAGTCCATGTAATAAGTGACCAGGTCTCCTTGGGATCCCAGGACCAGTATCTTCCCCAGGCATCGTTAGCCCAGGCAGCTCCTGAAAAGATGGCAAAGGTAAGAAGGGGAAAGCCGAAAAGGACAAGTCTGTAGGCATACCTGTGGAAGTTCTTCTCAGGAAAACCAAAGCTGACTGCCCTTAGAGAAGAGCCTTTACCGTAAAGAAGATGAACAACCTCAACTGAAAAGCTGACCACAAATACCGCATAGGAGGCAAAGGCAACCACCACATGCCACTCATACCAGGGGCTCTGAAGGGCAGGAGGTATGGGTATTATTTCAGGGCTTCTTGTAAAAAGGGCAAAGAAACAGGCACCTGATGAAATGGCAGAAACCACAAGCCCTGGAAGATGGATATCCTTCCAGCGGCTTTGAACGTATAGATAGGTTATAGTGGCTGACCAGGCAAACCAGGACAGTGTTTCATAGAGGGTCTGAAAGGGTGGCCTCTTTCCCTCAATAGCCCTGAACACTATCAGAAGGGTATGAACCACCACAGTAAACCAAAGAAGTGCTGTAACAGCCCTTCCAGCAGTGTTTTTGGCAGTAAAAAGATATAAAAGCCCAAGCAGGGTAGAGGAAAGATAAAGCAGAGCTACAAACCAGTAAAGTCTTACCTCAATGGTGAGCAGATAGGCTTCCCTTTGAAAAAGCCCCTCAATGCCTGTCATCTCAAACCCCCCGTTCAAGCCTCTTTATAAGCATCTCTGGAAGCCCCTCTTCCATCATCCTTTCCTGGGTCTTTTTGATATCGTATTCAACCTTCAGGATGACTATCTCCTCGTCGCTCAACACCGCATAGGCTGCCCTCGGGTCTCCATCACGGGGCTGTCCCACACTGCCAGCGTTTACTATGTATCGGGATGTCTTCTGAAGCACTGCGTGGTCCTTATAGGTGAGCAGTTCTCCTGTTGGCAGTTTCTCAATGATGAAGGGTCTGTGGCTGTGGCCAAGAAAGCAGAACCTTTCTTCAAAATAATGAAAGTTTATCTCTGCATCTTCAAGGGTTAGTAAATAATTCCATGCATCTGGGTCCTTGGGGGTTGAGTGTACACAGAAGATGTCATCATCCCTCAGGACCTTTATGATTTGGAAATCCTTCAGTGTCTCAAAGGTTTCCTCAGAGATTTTGTCCTTTGTCCAGTCAATTGCTATACGGGCGGCTTCATTAAAGTAATAGGTGGGGCTATAACCAATGGTTGCCCAGTCGTGATTTCCAGCAAGAAGGACCATACAGTGCTCTTTAAGTAACCTTACCGTTTCATCAGGCTCAGGCCCATAGCCAACGGCATCGCCAAGAAAGATAATATTCTCAATTCCCCTTTTTTCAATATCTGACAGAACAGCCTTGAGAGCCTCTAAATTTGCGTGGACATCAGAGATAATGGCGTACTTAAAAGCTTGCCTTTCAGCCATTTTTTAATGAACCCTTTTTTTAATCTTTTTGGTTATCCTGTCAAGCACACCGTTTATAAAGGATGATGATTCCTTTGAGGAAAACCGCTTGGCGATTTCTATTGCCTCATTAAGGGTAACAGCGGCAGGTATGTCATCTCTAAACAGGAGTTCATAGGTGGCAAAGCGAAGGATATTTCGGTCAACTGCAGCCATTCTTTTAAGGTCCCAGTGTTCAGTAACAGAAGAAATGAGCTCGTCAATCTCTTCAAGATTATTTATTGTGCCAAACACCAGGTCTTCGGTAAACTCCCTCACATCCTCTGTATGCTGGTGCTCCTTCCAGAACTCCTTAAGACTGCTTCCTGTTATTACCTCACCTGAAAGGTCATAACTGTAAAGTAACTGAAGGGCATATTCTCGTGCCTTTCGTCTTTTCATAATAGATTAGAGTTTTTTCAGCAGATTGACCATCTCCATAGCAGTAACAGCAGCATCCCAGCCCTTATTACCAGCCTTTGAGCCTGCCCTTTCAATGGCCTGCTCAATACTGTCAGTGGTGAGGATTCCAAAGGCAATGGGCACGCCTGTCTGCATGGTGGCAAGGGCAACGCCCTTTGATGCCTCGGCGGCAACATAATCAAAGTGGGGTGTTGCTCCTCTTATGATGGTGCCCAGAGCAACTATGCCATCATAGGTGCCCTTTTCGGCAAGTCTTTTAACGGTCATGGGGATTTCAAAGGCACCGGGAACTCTGACGATGTCAATGTCCTTTTCTGAGCCTCCGTGGCGTTTGAAGGCATCAAGGGCACCATCTATCAGTTTGGATGTGATAAACTCATTAAAACGGCTTGCCACAATACAGAACTTAAGCCCCTTTGCACTTACTTCACCTTCAAAAACCTTCATCCTTGCCTCCTGTTTTTACTTTATT
>CAZIIE010000108.1:0-5439 GCA_964539375.1 uncultured Nitrospirota bacterium
CCCTTTCTCTTTCCCTCCTCAGGGATGAGCAGATACTGAAGCTCTCTGTTTTCTCTTAACCAATCAGGGATATCCCTTTGTGCATCAATCTCAAACCTTGAGTCATGAACCCTTTTTGCATCAATGGCAACCACTATGCACTGAGAGCCAAACCTCTGGGAAGCCTTTCTGATAAACTCGGGGTCGCGGATTGCTGTGGTATTGATTGACACCTTGTCACAGCCAGCATTGAGAAGGTCTCTTATGTCATCAAGGCTTTTAATGCCACCGCCCACTGTAAGGGGCATAAAGACATCTGCTGCTGTTTTTTCCACCACATCAAGGATTATCTTTCTTTTCTCGTGGGAGGCGGTTATATCAAGAAATACAAGCTCATCAGCACCCTGTTCATCGTAGTAAATTGCGTTTTCCACAGGGTCACCAGCATCACGAATATTAACAAAGTTGACACCCTTTACCACACGACCATCACGGACGTCAAGGCAGGGTATTATTCTTTTTGCAAGCATTGAAACCTCAAAGAAACCCTTTTTTTTCTGGACTGATATTATATCAATTACTGTGAAAAAAATGATACTTTAATGTTAGAATTTCTTCACCATGAAGACATTAAGAGTTGAACTTGGCAGTAGAAGTTACGACATTGTAATAGGCAGTAACATCCTTGAAGGCCTTGCTGAAAGGGTAAGGAAATTTGGCTTTACAGAAAAGACCGCCCTGATAAGCAACCCGACCGTTTATAACCTCTATGGCAAAGATATAATAGGCTCTCTTAGGTCTGCTGGATTTGAACCCCACCTCATACTCATTCCAGATGGAGAGCAGTACAAGGAACTCAGCTGGGTCTATTACATACTTGGCAGGTTACTCTCAATAGGGCTTGACAGAAAGTCTGTTATATTTGCCCTTGGTGGCGGCGTGATTGGTGACATTACAGGCTTTGTTGCCTCCATCTATATGAGGGGGATTGCCTGCGTTCAGATACCAACAACCCTGCTGTCTCAGGTTGATAGCTCGGTTGGTGGAAAGACAGGGGTAAATCACCCTCTGGGTAAAAACATGATTGGCAGCTTCTACCAGCCCCGTCTTGTCTGGATTGATGTCTCCACCCTCAAGAGCCTGCCTGAAAGGGAGTTCCTTGCAGGTATGGCTGAGGTTATAAAGTACGGTGTTATCTGGGATAGGGGATTTTTCCAGTTTCTTAACGACAGCTACAGGGATATATTGAACCTGAACCAGGAAAAGCTTATCAGCATGATATCCCGCTGCTGTGAGATAAAGGCTGAGGTGGTCTCGCAGGATGAACGAGAGTCAGGACTAAGGGCTATTTTGAACTACGGACATACCGTGGGTCATGCCATTGAAACCCTGACAGGTTACACAAGATATCTTCACGGAGAGGCAGTCTCCATGGGGATGCTTTATGAGGCGGAGATTGCAAGGGAGCTTGGTATAACCACAGAGGATACTGTGAAGGAGATTGAGGAAATCCTGACTTCCTTTGGTATGCCCTTAAAGCCCGATGAAAGGCTTAATCCAGAAAGTATGATCAGTGCCATGGCGATTGACAAAAAGGCTGTCTCTGGAAGGCTACGTTTTGTCCTTCCCAAAAGGGTTGGCGAGGTGGTCATTACCGAGCAGGTTACAGAAGAGGTTTTACGTAGGGTTCTGTCCTGATTTCTTGACAAATTTCCCTTAATATTCCTATACTTCAAATTAACCTTAACAGACAGGAGAACTGCAATGACCGAAGCCCTTACTGAGATTTACGAGGAGGCAAAGAGGCTTTTTGAAGAGGGTAAGTACGATGAGGCTGAACCTCTTCTTAAGACTATCATTCAGGAAAGACCAACCTATGCTGATGTCCTTAATAAACTCGGCTTTATAGAAAACCTGAAGGGAAATCTCAAGGAGGCAGTCAAGTACTTTGAGCGTGCTGTAACCATAAACCCCCGATACACAGAGGCATCGTTAAACCTTGCCATCACCTACAATGAGCTTGGTGAGTTTAAAAAGGCAGAAGAGGTGATGGCGATGGCTGCTCAGGTTGCCCAGGACAGAAGGGGAAAGTTAGACCACTTTGTCTCTGGTAAGCTTGCAAATGAACACTACAGGATTGGTAACATCTATCTTGACTTCGGCCTCTATGATGATGCCATACAGGAGTACAGAAAGGCCCTTGAGCTTTACCCTGACCTGCCTGATGTCCATACCAAGCTGGGTATAGCTTTAAGGAACAAGGGAGAGTTTGAAGAGGCCATTGTCCATTTCAACAAGGCTAAAGAGATTAACCCCGGCTATCCTGCTGCATGGATTCAGCTCGGTCTTACTTACTATATGAAGGGATTAACAGGCCTTGCAATTGAGGAATGGGAGAGGGCGTTAAAGGAAAATCCTGGCCTGAAAGAGGCAGAAGCCTATTTAAGATTTATAAAAAAGGAAGAAACCAGTTAGCCGCATGGCTAATAATGAGCCTTCAACCCCTATAAAACCACTTCTCAGTATTGAAAACCTGAACATTAAACTCATAAAGAAAGGTGGCACCCTCGGTCTGGTAAAGGACCTTTCCTTCCAGATAGCTGAATCAGAGGTATTCTGTCTTGTTGGTGAAAGTGGTTGCGGAAAAAGCCTAACAGCCCTTTCTATTCTCAGGCTCCTGCCCTCCAACATAAGGGCAGAGGGCAGGGTCTTTTTTCATCGCCTTGGCAAAGACCTGATGAGCCTTGATGAGTCCGAACTGTTAAATATCAGAGGCAAGGCAATCTCCATGATCTTTCAGGAGCCAATGACATCCCTTAACCCTGTTTTTACCATAGGTTATCAGATTGAAGAGGCTCTGAGGCTTCATGAGGGCCTTTCAAAGGCAGAGGCACGCAATAGGGCGATTAAGCTCCTAAAGGATGTAAAAATACCCCAGGCTGAACTGCGCATTAAAGACTATCCACACCAGCTCTCAGGTGGAATGCGTCAGCGTGTTATGATAGCGATGGCTATTTCCTGTAACCCTGCCCTCCTAATAGCTGATGAGCCGACCACTGCTCTGGATGTAACAGTGCAGGCTGAGATACTGGACATGCTCCTTGAGCTACAGCGCAGTCGTGGTATGAGCATTCTGCTTATCACCCATGACCTGTCGGTGGTTGAAGAGACCGCCCACAGGGTTGCGGTGATGTATGCTGGCAGGGTGGTAGAGTTTGCAGAAAAGGATGAGCTTTTTGAAAATCCCCGTCATCCCTATACAATTGGCCTGTTCAACTCCCTGCCTGGCAAGGGAAAAAAGAGGCTAACTCCCATACCTGGCGCAGTGCCATCACCTGAGGAACTACCCCCAGGATGCAGGTTTTCCACAAGGTGCTGGATGAAGATTTCAGAGTGTGAGGAAAGAGAGCCAGAACTCAAGGAGATAGGCAGAAATCACTTCTCAAGGTGTATAAGGGCTGATGAGCTATCAGGATGAAATCATAAGAACCGATTCATTAACAAGATACTTTACCGTTAAAAAGGGGCTCTTTGGCAAAAGGGCGGTTATCAGGGCTGTTGAGGATGTTAGCATTGTCCTTCCCAGAGACAGGGTCCTTTCCGTTGTTGGTGAAAGTGGCTCTGGCAAGTCAACCCTTGCCCGTCTGGTGCTAAGGCTGATAGAGCCCACCTCTGGAAGGGTCTATTTCAAGGGAAAGGATATATCAACCTTTACAAGGCAGCAGATGAAGGCCTTCAGGAGGTCTGTTCAGGTTGTGTTTCAGGACCCCTTTGCATCCCTTAATCCCCGTCAGTCCATATATTCTGCCCTTTCAGAACCCTTTAAGGTGCATGGTCTTGTCCGCAGACAGAGCCAGCTAAAGGAAAGGGTGGCCGAGCTCCTTCTGTCTGTTGGGCTGAGACCTGAGCACATGAACCGATATCCCCACGAGTTCAGCGGTGGTCAGCGTCAGAGAATCTGTATCGCAAGAGCCCTATCCCTCAGGCCAGAGGTTATTGTGGCTGATGAGCCCCTCTCATCTCTTGATGTCTCCATACAGGCACAGATACTAAATCTTCTTACTGAGCTTAAACAAAAGCACTCTCTCTCCTATCTGTTTATAAGCCACGACCTCAATGTGGTAAGGTTCTTTTCTGATTATGTGGCTGTTATGTATGCCGGCTCGGTGGTGGAAGAAGCAGAGACGGAGGAACTCTTTGTCAACCCCCTTCATCCCTATACAGAGCTCCTTATTGAGTCTGCCCCGGGAAAGGGAAGGAAAAAAAGGTTAGCACTCCAGGCTGTTAATGAGGTGACACCCACCACCAACAGGGGATGTGCCTTCTATGACCGATGTAGCAGAAGAAAGGACCATTGCAAAGCCCGAAGGCCCCAGCTGATTGAAAGAAAGGGACGAAAAGTGGCCTGCTTTGAGGTAAAATAATGTAAAATTAACAGGGGATTGTTATGGAATTAAATACTCATATGATGAAAGAGCTCAACAGACTTAAACGGGATATATTTTATGAGCTGATGAACATAGTGGGAAGGGTCTTTATCGTTGTCCGTTACCACAGGGATGTCAAGATTGGCCAGAGAGGCTTTCTGCCCGAGGAAAAGGAAAAGGGCATCGTCCTTGTCTTCAATAGCAGAATGAAGTTCAGCTTTGACCACTGGGGTATAGAGGCAAAACTTGTTTTCGGCACAAGGGTTGAGCACTGCCTTATCCCTGTTCAGCATATAATAGGCATATACTCACCGGAGCTTAACTGTCAGTTCTTTGCCCTCCCTCCAGAGTTAGAGGAAAACAAAGAGAGGGAAGAAAAGGAAGAAAAGGATGAAAAGGATGAAGAAATAAAGCAGACTGAAAGCTCAAAGGTGGTAAAGGTTGATTTCAGAAAAAAGCCCAGCCCATAACTTTTTAACAACCCCCCTCTCCGGAGAGTTAAAACCAGTACTTTTCCCTTGCAGCCCTTAGGACAAAGGACCAGAGTGAGTACTCCCTTGAGATAAGACCACAGACAGGAGTTCTGTAATTGCCCACAATCCTGTAAAAGGCCCTTGCAGCCTTTGAGTAGAACTTCAGATCAAGCAGTCTCCTTTTAAAGGCCTCCGGATAAAAGCTCTGATAGAAAAGTATCTTGTCTGCTGCATGCTGATAGGCATCAAGGGAAACCTCAACCCGCTCAACCTGCTCCTTCAGAACATCAATTATTCTCACCAGGTCAGCTGGCTCATTCATGGACCTTTCAGGGTCAATAAAGTTGGAGAGCATCTTTGAGAGGTATTCAATCTGTAAAAATCGCTCACTGTGGTTTACATCAGTGTCTGAACAGACCTTAACAAGATAATACTGGAAAAACCTATCAGGCTCAATGTCCTGGGCTATACGCCTCATAACCTCAAAACCACCTCCTTATTTAAGTTAGAGACTGTTCAACAGGCTCTAACTTATTAATTTTCAATTAAAAATTTTGCCT
>CAZIIE010000109.1:0-5415 GCA_964539375.1 uncultured Nitrospirota bacterium
TATATCCTCTATCTCTCTTTCATTTAACTGATAGGCACCCATGAATTTCTTTATAACCCTGCCGTGAGGGTCTATGAGAAATGAGGTTGGAAGTGCAAAGACCTTGTATTTTCGGGTTATATTAATCTGATCATCAATGAGAATGAGATAATCTATCCTGTGTTTTTTTATAAAATCCTTTACACTCCTTAGTGACCTGTCGCTTGAGATACCAATAACAACCAGTCCTCTTTTTTTGTATTTTTGCTGAAGTCTGTTAAGGGTGGGAATCTCTTCTTTACAGGGTGGACACCAGGTGGCCCAGAAGTTCAGGAAAACCACCTTTCCTTTAAAATCTGTAAGGGACACCTCCCTGCCGTTTATATCCTTAAGCGTAAACTCAGGTGCAAGATTGCCTACAAGATTATTAATGTCCCATGGAGCTGCTCCTGCAGCAGTAATGAGGAATAAAAGCACTATAAGAGTTACTACAATTTTCTGTCTATTCCCTGACATGAAAGTATTTTAACATATTTTATCCTAAATTACCCCTGCAGTATCTGATTATCTCATCCACAAGGGCATCCATCGTTGCCTCTTTGGGCATTATACTTACCTGAAGCCCCCTTTCCTCAATGGCCTTTCGTGTTACAGGGCCTATTGCTGCAATGGCAACATCACCAAGAAGCTTCAGGGCATCTTCACCAATCATTTCGCAGAAGTTTTTGAAATTGGCTCCAGATGTAAAGGTGGCAATGGTGATCTTACCTTCAGTAAGGAATCTCTTCAGTCTCTTTGCATGGCTTGAAGGTTTCACAGCCCTGTATGTGGTTACCACATCAACCCGGGCCCCAAGCTCTCTCATCTTTTCAGGGAATACCTCTCTTGCAACCTCAGCCCGTGGAAGAAGTATCCTGAGCCCTCTAACTGCCTCTGAACCACCAAAGGCATCAATCAACCCTTCAGCCCTGAATTTTTCAGGGACAAGGTCAACTCTTATGCCCATATCACGGATACACTGAGCTGTTTTCTCACCTACTGCACATATCTTTATGCCATGAAGTTCCCTTATATCCCTTTCAAGTTCAAAGTAACGATGGAAAAACCACTTTACCCCGTTTTGACTCGTAAACACTATCCAGTGGTAACTGTTTATCTGTTTTATAGCACTGTCCAGGGCATCCCAGGTTTCAGGCGGAACAATCTTAATTGTGGGAAACTGTATAATCTCAGCACCAAGTTCCTCAAGCCGCTCAACCGAGGATGTGTGCTCCCTTGTAAGAAGTATCCTCTGTCCAAATAGGGGTTTTTTTTCAAACCATCTGAGCTTTTCTCTCAGACGCACCACCTCTCCAATAACAACCACAGCAGGTGGTTTTATCTCAAGGTCCTTTATATCTGAAGCCACTTCAGAAAGTGTAGAGATAAGGGTCTTCTGGTCTGCCCTGGTTCCCCATCTGACAACTGCCACAGGCGTATCAGGGGATTTACCATGCTCCATAAGGCGAGATGTAACCCTCTGGATGTTTTTCACAGCCATCAAAAAAACAATGGTTCCATTGAATCGGGCAAGCTCTGGCCAGTTTATGTTTGACTCTTTCTTGGTCGAGGCCTCATTACCTGGCAAAACAACAAAGGAGGATGAGTATTCCCTGTGTGTAAGAGGTATCCCTGCATAGGCCGGAGCAGCAATGGCAGAGCTTATACCCGGGACCACTTCAAACTGGATGCCTGCCTCTGAAAGCACCTCTGCCTCTTCACCACCACGGCCAAACACAAAGGGGTCGCCACCTTTGAGTCTGCAGACAGTTTTTCCCTCAAGTGCCTTTTCTACAAGTACCCGGTTGATCTCTTCCTGGGTCATCTCATGATGACCACCCCGTTTTCCAGCATAAATGAACTCAGCAGAGCCCTTTATGTAATTAAGTATCTGTGCATTGAGATGAAAGTCATAAACCACCACATCTGCCTTTTGAAGACATTTAAGACCTTTAACAGTTAAAAGACCAATATCACCAGGGCCTGCACCAATTAGATAGACCTTGCCTTCAGGCATTTCCGTAAACCTCATCCAGTATCTCTTTGCCACCCCTTGAGAGTATTATCTCTGCAAGCTCCACTCCGAGGGCCTCGGCATCAGAGGCATTGCCCGTGATTTGCTCTCTTATGATTCTGTCGCCCTCGATGCTTCCAACAAGTCCATCCAGTATGATTTTAGAGTCTTCTAATACCGCATGTGCTGCGATGGGAACCTGACAACCACCTTCAAGTCTTTTAAGAAATGCCCTTTCAGCCTTTACACAAACAGCGGTCTCTGAATGGTTAAGCCCTGAAATAATACTGTTTATGAATTCATCATCAACCCTGCACTCAATACCAATTGCCCCCTGACCAATGGCTGGAAGGCTTATATCGGTTGAGAGATACTCGGTGATGCGGTCTTTATGCCCCAGTCTCTTTATGCCTGCTGAAGCAAGTATGATGGCATCAAACTGTCCTTCATCAAGTTTTCTCAACCGGGTATCCACATTTCCTCTTAACTGGAGTATCTTAAGGTCAGGTCTGAGATTTTTAATCTGGCATGACCTCCTGAGACTGCTTGTGCCAATGGTTGCCCCCTCTGGTAGTTCTCTGAAGGAGTTTATCTGAAATCCACCATCAGAAAGCCTTGAGACAAAGGCATCTCTTGGGTCTTCTCGCTCACATATGGCTCCAAGATGTAGTCCCTCTGGAAGCTCTGTAGGCACATCCTTCATGCTGTGGACAGCAAGATCAATATCTTTTCTTAACATGGCCTCCTCGATCTCTTTAACAAAGAGCCCCTTTCCACCAACCTTTGCAAGGGGAACATCCAGTATCTTGTCGCCCGTGGTCTTGATCTTTTTCAAAGTAACCTTAGCATCGGGCCTTAGCTTTAAAATCTGAGACTTCACCCACTCTGCCTGCCATAGAGCAAGCTTGCTTCCTCGAGTGCCTATTACGATCTCTCTTTTGTCTTTCATAGATAGGTCTCCTGTGTTTTATACCCTGTTTTTGGTTCCGTTTTCTTCAAGCCCGTAAAGGGTCTTAATCATTGCAATCAGTGATTCCCTGTCTTCATGGTCTTCCTTCAGGGCTGCTGTTGGAGGATGTATCAGGCGGTTTACTATGGCATTAACCGATGTCATTATAATGTTTCGCTCTCTTTCATCAAGCCCTGGCAGACGGTTAAAGAGTCGTTCAAGTTCGGTCTGTTTTATCTCCTCGGCCTTGTTTCTCAGGGCAACTATGGTTGGTACTGCATCAAGGGAGCTCTGCCATTTGAGGAACTTTTCAACCTCCTCTACCACTATTGCCTCTGCCCTTTCTGCTTCCTTCCTTCTCTCAAGTATATTGGCATCGACCACACCCTGAAGGTCATCCACATCGTAAAGATAGACATTGTCTATGTCGTTTATCTCCGGGTCAATGTTTCGAGGCACAGATATGTCTATAATAAACACCGAGCGGTTCTTTCTTTCCTTCATTATCTTCTGCATGTCTTCTTTGTAGAGTATGTAGGTGGGTGCACCGGTTGAACAGATGATGATGTCTGTATTTACAAGCTCTTCTTTAAAATCCTCAAATTTTATTGCCCTTCCGCAAAACTCCTTTGCAAGCTCAACTCCCCTTTGATAGGTTCTGTTTGCCACGGTAACATCCCTGACACCATTGTTTATCAGGTGACGAACCGCAAGCTCTGCCATCTCTCCAGCGCCAAGTAGCATAAAGGTTTTTTCACTGAGGTCAGCAAATATCTTTTTTGCAAGCTCCACTGCTGCATAACTGATTGATACGGCATTTTCTGCAATACGGGTTTCGGTGCGAACCCTTTTGGCAACAGATATGGCCTTTTTAAGAAGTTTGTTTAGAAGCACTCCTGTGGCCTTTCTTTTAAGGGCAAAGTCAAAGGCATCCTTTACCTGACCCAGTATCTGGGGCTCTCCTACCACCATTGAATCAAGGCTTGATGCAACCCTGAAGACATGCCTTATAGCATCTCTTTCGGAGTAAAAATAAAGAGAGCCCTCAAGGGACTCAGGTGGAATTGAATGAAATTCGGAAAGGAATCCTTTGATTTCCTCCACAGCAGGCTCTATTTCTTTAACATGGGTGTACAGTTCTACCCTGTTACAGGTGGATATGATTAGACCCTCTTCTACATTTTTTAATCTTAAAAGCTCCCTGAGCCCCTCCTCCAGTTTGGGGCCATCAAAGGCGAGCCTTTCTCTTACTTCTACTGGTGCTGTCTTATGGTTTAGACCTGTAACTAATATCTTCATCTTACAAAGGAATGAAACCCCTTAAGTAGCAGGTTTACACCAAAAAAAGTAAACAACACAGCCGCAAAGCCTACAATTGAGAGTATTGCGGCCTTTTTCCCCTTCCATCCAACCCTCAGTCTTACATGAAGCACAAGAACATAGATGAACCAGGTTATAAGTGACCAGACCTCCTTTGGGTCCCATCGCCAGTAACTGCCGAGTGTGCTTTCTGCCCAGAGTGCACCGGTGATTATGGCAAGGGTAAGCAGGGGAAATCCTATGGTTATGAGTTTATAGTTGATCTCATCAAGTATCTGCAGGTTAGGAAGCCGCTGAAACAATCCGCCCAGATGCTTGGTTTTCAGAAAATGCTCCTGTATCAGGTACATCACCCCTATACCTGCTGCCATGGCAAAGGCCGCATCACCCAGGAAGGCAAGGCTTGTGTGCACTGCAAGCCAGGAACTCTGTAAAACAGGACTTAAGGGTTTTATCTCCCTCGGAAGTATGGAGCTTGATAGCATCAGTATAAATACCACCGGGAGGATAAAAGAGCCCAATAGCCCGATCTTATAACGGTATTCTATATAAAAGAACAGCAGAACTATACACCATGAAAAAAAGGAAGATGCCTCATGCATATTTGTTATGGGAATATGGCCTGCTATAAAGTATCTAAGTAATATATTTAATGTATGAAGGACAAATCCTACCACAGTGAGCCCTATCATCATCCTTGTGGTAGCCTTTGAGCCCTTGAATAGCTCGACAATACCCACTATGGTGGCTGCAAAGTAAAAGGTGAGTGCCAGTTCAAAGACAATGGTCATCTAAAAACACCCCAGTTCACAGTTCTTAATCTTTATCCCCTCTTTATTTGCCATTTCACCGATGCTTTTGTAAGGAAGGCCATATTCTTCGGCAATCCTTCTTGCCAGGCGACAGGATATCTTTCCATCCTTCGATAGCCTTTTAAGTTCCAGGGCTGCCTTATTTTCTGAAAGCTCCTTTACCCTTTGCATTACCCTTGTAACAAATTCCTTTTTCTCCTGATTTTGGGTCAGGTAAAAGCCCTGTTTTTTTAAAGGGCCTTCTTTAAAAGAGCCATCTGTATTTAAAACAAAAAAGTCTGCTCTTTCAATAGCCAGTTTTG